>JACDHA010000015.1 GCA_013821315.1 Candidatus Dependentiae bacterium
TTACTGGATCAAATGATAAAACTGCACGCTTATGGAATCTAAATACACTCGAATCTCAAGAGCTTAGAGGCCATACAAGCCATGTAAATTCAGTAGCATTTAGTCCTGATGGTAAGTATGCTCTTACGGGATCATTGGATAATACTGCACGCTTATGGCATATACCTTATCTAGAAAAATTAACATTGGAACAATTATTTTTTATGATCCAGCTTAGTAAGTCCGCTGTTAATTTAGACAGCCCAGATGAGCAGCACATGCTTGGATCTTTTGAGTCAGCAATAGGCCTATTACCTCGAATTTCACATGAGGATTACAAAAATAACATTTTAGTAAAAGTTTATATTGATATGAAACGTAGACAATTACTACAAGCAGCTGCTCATGATGATGTTGCTACAGTTTCCAAGCTGCTTAAAAGAGGATTTACGCTAAATACTTGTGACAAGCTGGGCAATAATTTATGGCATTATGCTTTTAGAGGACATAATTGCAAACCAAGTGAACAAGTTCTTAATCTCCTGCTTAGTCTAGAGGGGACTCAAAAAGGTTTTAACAAAACAAATAAGCACGGCCAAACACCCTACGTACAAGGTCTTATTTACAACAAAGAATTCACACAACAATTTATAGCTAACTACTGCACGACTATTTCTAAATCATAAATTAATTTAAAAATCTAAAGGATTTAGTATGTTTACCAATCGTATAAGACCTCTTTTTTTTGCAGTATCTATCTGCGCTAACTCTCTTTTATCTGCTTGTCTAAAAGATCTGGCAACTGATAAATCACTTGAAGCACTTTTATCACAAACACCTCAACAACAAGCTGCTACTTTAAACAATCTACCTATAGGTATGAGCGATATACTTAAAACCTCTCTTATTGCTAAAAATAAAGAATTATTTATTCAAATGCTCACTTTAACACCTAAAAAGCTTATAGGCCATACAGAAGGGGTGACTTCAGTAGCATTTAGCCCTGATGGCAAATATGCTCTTACTGGATCAGCGGATAATACTGCACGCTTATGGAATGTAAATACACTCAAGCCTCAAGAGCTTAGAGGCCATACAGGCTGGGTGACTTCAGTAGCATTTAGCCCTGATGGCAAACATGCTCTTACTGGATCATTTGATCATACCGTACGCTTATGGAATGTAAATACACTCCATTATCAAGAGCTTAAAGGCCATACAGGCAAAGTGACTTCAGTAGCATTTAGCCCTGATGGCAAGTATGCTCTTACTGGAGCACATGATACTACTGCACGCTTATGGAATGTAAATACACTCGAGCCTCAACAGCTCAGAGGCCCTATACGCCCGGTGACTTCAGTAGCATTTAGCCCTGATGGCAAGTATGCTCTTACTGGAGCAGAGGATTTTACTGCACGCTTATGGAATGTAAACTCACTCGAATCTCAACAGCTCAGAGGCCATACACGAAGCGTGAATTCCGTAGCATTTAGCCCTGATGGCAAGTATGCTCTTACTGGATCAGACGATACTACTGCACGCTTATGGCATATACATTGTTTAGAAAAATTAACATTAGAACAATTATTTTTTATGATGCAGCTTAGTAAGTCTGCTGTTAATTTAGACGGCCCAAATGAGCAACGTGTGCTTGAATCTTTTGAATCAACGATAGGCCTATTGCCTCAAATTTCACATGAAGATTACAAAAATAACATTTTAGTAAAAGCTTATATTGATATGAGACGTAGACAATTACTGCAAGCAGCTGCTCATGATGATGTTGCTGTAGTAACTCAATTACTTAAAAGAGGCTTCACATTAAATACGTGTGATAAAGCGCGTAATAATTTATGGCATTACGCTTTTAAAGGCCATGCAGGAAAAGCAAGCCAACAAGTACTTAAGCTTTTACTAAGCTTGGAAGGCAGCAGCAAAGGTTTAAAAAAACTAAATAAGTTTGGTATACCTGCTTTTGCTGAAGGTATTATTCATAACTTTAAGTTTACAAAGGACTTTATTAACAAGTACTATAAAATTGATAAATCGAGTTGCTCTATTGAGTAATTAAGTTCAAGAGCTTTTAAATGCTATCTTGACAGATTATAAATTGGATTTATAATCTGTCAAAAACAGTTAATGCCAAGAGTAAAATGTTTGCGACTAAACGAAACTCAAGCTCTGATTTATTAATTTATACTGAGCTACGCTACTTTTGCATATACTGCTTTACGTACTTTTTAAGCTCTTGTTTATCATGTATATTTTTTTTTATTTGTAGCTCATAAGCAAATTTGAGCGCTTTACCCATTTGAGGCCCTACTGGCACAAAATCCGCAATATCACGCCCTTGAAGCAAGGGATCTTCTTTACCCAGCCAAACACCATAGTCTTGAGCTTTTTTTATAAACGCTTCAAGAGCTGGTAACTCTATAGGCAATGGATGGCCCTTGAGTTTATTACGTCCTTGCTTATCAGCTCGCGCTACATTAGACAGCTCTTTTAATGTTGTTAGAGGAGCTAACTTAAGCGCTAATCGTTTATAAGCAGCGGGTGAAGCGTTTTGTTTTATAAAAGAGAATGGTTGCATATGCGCTTTTACTAATAAAGGTACAATGTCTATAATTTTATTTTTGCGCGTTATACGCTTTAACAAAGCCCGAGAAATAGGAGCACCCGCATCATCATGCCCATGGCTACGTATACGACCATTGCTATATTGTGTGGTTACCGCTTTACCAAGGTCATGACATAAGGCTGCATAAAGCGCTATAAGCTTTTGCTCTTGAGTGTCATAAACTAGCTGAGCTGCAGCATCGAGTGCTTGCATTGAATGCTCAAACACGTCGCCTTCAGGATGCCAGTCATACTCTTGAGGTACGTTAATGGTTGCTGCAAGCTCAGGAAGTATCTCGTATAGTCTACCAATAGAGCGTAACCAGCGTATACCCAAAGAAGGTTTAGCACTTTTAAGCAATAACTTTTCAAATTCATCTTCAATACGCTCAATCGATAAGTCTTGCAATGACATAGTAGCACATACTCTATTAAGAGCACTGTCAGGCACCATCTCAAAGCGAGATATAAATTGCATTACTCTAAAAAACCTTAACGGATCTTGCGTAAAAAATTGTGTGTCAGGTGATCTTAATGTTCGTGTAAGTACATCTGTATAACCATTAAACGGGTCTATTAGTTGATAGCTTATAATATCTATTGCTAAAGCATTCATAGTTAAATCTCGTCGTCTTAATGCATCTTCTATACCCATGGCTGGATTAACAGAAACTTCAGGTTTACGGCCTTGGCTATCGCTGCGTGGCAATGCGAAATCTATTTCTAGGCCGTGCAACTTTAAAATACCAAATGATTTGCCTATAAAGCTTACCGGTCCAAAAGTGCTTAATATACTCTCGAGTTGTTCTAAGCTAAGAGCATGCACCTCAAGATCAATATCATATACTTCTTTGGATAACAACAAGTCACGTACTGCACCGCCTACAATAAATACCTGGCCACCCGAATGAGCTATAGCTTGAGCAATCAACGTTACAAGAGGGTATTTATTTAAAAGCTCTTTAAGTTCATTTTGAATATTTGGTAAAAGTTTTGTACACTTCATAGTAGATTTCCTCAGGCAAGTAAACCAAGAAAGTTAATATATGATACTTATAAGATTTCTATTTTTTATATTTAGTTTATGTATACTACCACGTAATGTATACTGTTTTAACCCAAAAGATATGTTTTCTAAACTGCTACAAAAAAATGAAACTGAACTTATTTCTAAAGAGTATACCCTAGCAACCCCATCAACTTTTAACATTACTGTGGGTTCAGGCTCAATAACCATTAAGTCTTGGAGCCAAAACAAAGTTCTTATAGAAGCAACTAAGTACGGTTCTTTAAGCGAATTACAGGCCACTAGTATTTATGCAAAACAGACTAACAACCTGTTTGCGCTAGAAACGCGCTCTAAAGAGTCTTCAGCGGCATCTGTTGATTACTTGCTAATAGTGCCAGAGAACAGCTCCATTAGGCTTAAAAATAATGGCTCAAGCACAGTAAAAATCAAACAAGTATCTGGGTCTCTTGATATAGCACTAAACGAAGGCACCATAGAAATACATGATAGCACTAACACTGTAGTAGCTAAAACAAACAAAGGTAATATTAAAGTTAAACAAAAAAAATTTACACCAACAAGCAGTATCTTTCTAGAGACACTTAAAGGCAACATCGCACTTACGTTACCACGTGGCACCAATGCTACCATTCAAGCACGGACGTACAATGGTTCAATTGAAACAAAGCAACCAATTACACTGAGCACCCGCATAATGCCTTTGAACGCTACTACATGGCAACAATTTAGACGAGATATTGAAGGAAAATTAGGTTTAGGAGGAGCACCCATTACTTTAGAAACAACTAATGGCACTATTACACTTGATGAATAATTATGAGGTGGTGGAGCTAACCGGGGTCGAACCGGTGACCTCATGAATGCCATCCATGCGCTCTACCAACTGAGCTATAGCCCCCTACTAAGATATATTTTAGTGTAGGCCATAATCGCTTAAAGAGCAACTTTTGCTAAAATGTATGTATATATTATTTTATTTACTAAAGGAACAACTCTATGCACTCTACTAAACAGATACCCTATATTTTATTGCTTTTAAACTGCGTAAGCTTGCACGCTTACCAGGTAGAATCAAACATTAAAAAAATAGATGCAAACACTCAAGAAATAAGCTTTACCCTAAAACTTGATCCTCAGGAAGCACTCTATAAAGATAGCTTTATGGTACAAGCAGATAATCGCGATGTAACACTATCACCTGTGAGCGTAAGCACGCAGCCTCTCTCTTTTTTTGACAAGCAGTACGATACCACTAAAGAAGGGTATAAAGACAGCGTTACGTTTACCACTACAGCTCATAAAAACAGCAATGCCCACTCAGATAAAACTCAACTACACGCGTTTTTTACTTTAAACACACAAAAAAACGCTCAAGAATATACCAAAGAGCTTTCTTTTGAAAATGGCAACCCTACTCAAGCCCTAAAATCTAAAAATACTGCTCAAACAGCTGATCGATCTACACAAGAGCTCCCTGGCTATACCACTGCCACAAATCCTGTATGCGCAGTACCACAGCCTTCGGTTTCAGGAAACTTTGTACAGCAAACTATAGGAACGCTTACAAGTTTGTTTGGTTCAGTTAAAAGCAAACTTTCTTTATTGTTTACTCAAACAGGCTCAACTCCGTTAAGAATGATTGCAGCACTGGTTATTGGCGTATTGCTCAGTTTAACACCGTGTATATTTCCTATGATTCCTATTACGGTAGGTATTTTACAAGCAAACCAAACAGGTTCAGCTTTTAGAAACTTTTTAATTGCAGCATCATATACACTTGGCATATCACTTACCTTTGCTATTTTAGGCTTTGTTGCTGCTTTAGGTAGTTGTGTGTTTGGTGAACTTCAAGGTAGCCCTTGGGTTATTATTCCTTTGGCTCTCGTGTTAGGCTATTTAGGTTTTTCTATGCTTGGTTTTTACAACATGTATATTCCACGCTTTTTACAACCTAAAGGTACTGCGGTAAAGGGTGGCTCATTTTTATCAGCCTTTACGTTTGGTGCAGCAAGCGGCACTATAGCATCACCCTGCTTATCACCTGGCCTTATTTTGATTTTAAATTATGTTACCTCACTTAGTTCTTCTGGCGGTCTTTTAAACTACCTTGAGGGCTTTGCTTTATTATTTGTCTTTGGCGTAGGATCAAGTTTACCTTTATTAATTATAGGTACTTTTTCTAGCTCTATTAACTTGCTCCCTCAAGCAGGTATGTGGATGGAAGAGGTTAAAAAGCTGATTGGTCTTATGTTGCTTGGTATGACCTTTTATCATTTGTCTCACTTAGGCAATCTACTACCTTGGCATATTTTGGTATGGCTTGCAGTTATCACGCTGTTTGGCTTAGGAATATACTACTTTTTTTCTATTACTTCATGGGATTCTTACGCTACACGTGTGTATAAAAGAATTATGGGAACAGCTCTTATCGTTGCTGGTTGCTTAATGAGCTTCCAGGGCTATAAAGCTGTGTATGATTATAGACATGGCATTACTGCGCAAGACACACTGTGGTCTTCAGATTATACTCAAGCACTCCAAACAGCACGCACAGAAAACAAAAATCTGTTTATTGATATTGGTGCTTCCTATTGTGCTGCATGTCATGAACTGGATAAAGCGGTATTGCAAAACTCGCAAGTTAGACAAGCTCTACAAGCTTATGTACCGGTAAAAATAGAAGCTGATACAGATGAAAAAGCATACAGCGAAATTAAAAAAGCTTATGGTACCTCTATTAAAGGATTTCCAACGCTTTTAATTGTTAATCCAAAGACAAATCAGATAGTAAAACAATGGAGCATTGAACTGCAAGATCTCTCAATACCTGAAATTGTTAAGCAACTTGAAAGTTATAGCAAGTAAACTTTCTCTTTAAATTAATAGTATTTTATCTGTAAAAAAGCCGGTAGTTATTGCCGGCTTTTTTTGTAACTATTGCATAAATAGCAGGTTTTATTTTAAAGTAGTTGTAGGGGGACAACTAAGTCAAAGGGACAGCTATAATGCTCATAAGAACAAGTACATATACGCCTAAAAATCCACATGAATACATTAAGTATGAACGTGCTAAAAATCAGTATATACATCACGTGAAAAGTATGCACAACAACTTACTTAACACGTTAACTGAAGTATTTGAAGAACTAGAAGATATTTTAGAGTTAGCTTATAAAGCCTATGCTGCTGTACAGCATATACAAGCTCCTAGAGACAAAAGAGCTTGTTTACAGCATAAAAGCAATTTACATAAGCTGCTACTTTTAGATCTTAAATATCTTGCAACTCATGTACCAAACTTTTCACTGATACACCAAGAAGACCTTAAAGAGTTATGTGATAAGTTGTTAACACTGTATGGCAAAAATACGCTTGCTTTAGAATGGCTTTTGGCCCTAGAAAAAAAACAATTTAAAACACAGTATATTCCAGGGCAACATGCAAGTTTTGATTGTGAATGCCATTTTAAACAATGCCTGTATACCGTTCTTTCAACAGATCGTACTAATATTTACTTTGTTGATATCGAGTGCGTATTTCAGCTGTTACGCCAAAAAATAGCACGTTTAAACCATTAAGTACAGGACTTCCGCAAGATAAGATGAAAGATCTGATCAGATTTGACTTTTAAAGCAAAATGAGCCCAACTTTTAGGTGTCTTTACAACCAAGAAAGGAGAGCTCAATGACCATTGCTGATCACAAATTACTTTATCCAATTTCTTTAATCCTGTCCACTGAAATTAAAAAGACTGCTCAATCATTAGCAAAAGCATCAAGCACTAGCAGCAGTACAATGCTCAGAAGGCTCGATCATTCGTGCGTTACAGTCGATGATTTGATTGTTCTTGCAAAGAAATATTTCGGCAACTCCAAGCTCTCTATAATAATTGATGATTCACTTATTTCAAAACGGTATTCAAAGTTTATCCGTGGATCAGGAGATAATTACGATACAACTATAAAACAGACGTATAGATCAGTCTGCTTTATTGCAATAATGTTGACTGACGGCCATTATTCATTGCCTTTAGATCATAAAATATGGATGCGAGAAAAGTTTGTAGAAAGTTACAGATCAAAAGAAAAATTAGCGCAAGAATTACTAGGGAAAATAAGGCATCATTGGCCGCACGCTATCGTGCTTATGGATGGGCTTTATGCAACACCAACTATGTTCGCTTGGCTGAATGAAAATAAGATGCGTTTTGAAACAAGAATACACTCCAATCGTGTTATTGAGCATAAGGGCACCAAAGCAGGCATAAAGAAACATCCGGCCTTACAATTAAAAAACGATTGGAAGAGAAAGACAATTAAGGCCATCTGGAAGGGCATTGGGTTATATATAACAGTTGTTAAGCGTAAGCTTAAAAAAGGTAGTTATATAATAACATATCAAGCCAGCAACTACAAATCATTAGCAAGAACACATATGAGCAATTACAGCTACAGATGGAACATTGAGAAGTTTTTCAGAACAGCAAAGCAGTCGCTTGGACTGGCTCATTGTCAATCAGTTAAGCAAAAGCTACAAGAAAATCACATAATGAACGTTTTTGGTGCTTTTGCAATTTTACAAAATTGAACGAAGAAAACATGCTTTACCAAATTCTGAAGCAGCTTTAAAGCGCTTGCGACACAAAAACCATGCTAGCTTGCTAGTGCGTTTATGCTCTGCTGATCAGATCTTTGGAGGTGTCTATGCGCAAGTCCTGTAAGTAAAAAAAAAGCCGCTATTTCTAGCGGCCTTTAGTAATTATATATTAAGCACTTCTAAAAGAATCTTTAGTTTTAGCTTCATCAACTAAACGTGCTTTAGCTTTACGGAGCTCATGGATCATAATATCAGCTACACGATCAATTTCTTGATACATTTCTGGACCTTCATGATGAGCAACGAGATCATAGTTAGGAGTTTTAACTATCATCTCCACACGGTGATGCGCATGCGTTGGCATAGATTCTAACGTTAAATCAATGTAAATAGGCGTGCGTTCATTTTCAAGAATTTTTTCAATTTTCTCTAGATGCTTGTTAGAAAACTCTTCAAGTACTGGAGTAGATTCCATGTTTTTATAAAATATACGCTTTGTCATACTGGATCCTTTATATTTCCTATTTAGGGGCAATAGGTTTCTTCCTAACAATAAACTTTATCGGTACTCCTTGAATATCATACTCGGAACGCAAAATATTTTCAAAGAAAGAAAGTTGTGAGGGACCAAACCACCCTGGCTCATTTACTTTGAGTAAAATAGTAATAGGAGCAGTCTTAAGTTGCGCTACTTCGTAAATACGTAGTGGATGCATACTATGAAACAAGGGCTTTTTATGTAATGCACCAATAAAGAGAGCTTGTAGTGCTGATGCATCAAATGTTTGGCTATATCGTTGCCATACTTTTTGGATAGTAGGAAGTACGCGTCCTACATTTTTACCCGTTTTACATGAGATAGACAGCACAGGAATATGAGAAATCAAATGCTTATACTGTTCAAAATCATATTCAAGAGCAGCTTTACTGTTTTCTGTTACCAAATCTTGCTTATTTATAATAAGTATCAATGCTTTATATTGCTCAGTAAAGGCATAAAATGCTAATTTAAGTTCTTGATCAGCTAGAGCACTTTCACTGCCGTCGATTAATAACACAATTATATCAGCATCTTTAAGAGCATAAAAAGAACTTTTAACCATAAGTGGTTCGAGCTCACCCGTTACTGACCGTTTACGCCGAATTCCGGGAGTATCTATAAGCTCAATAGCTTCTTTATAGAACATAATTTGTTCAGCAACTGCTTCTCTGGTAGTACCTGGTATATCTGAAACAATAGAACGCTCTTCTTGCAGTAATTCATTCATTAACGAAGATTTACCTACGTTTGGTTTTCCTAAAAATACCACCTTAAATGCTGATTTGCCTTCACTGGTACCCAAAGGGCTTGCGGGTAAATTCTCAACTACAGCATCCAGAAAGTCATGTATACCAGTACCATGCTCTGCTGAAATAGGTACTGTTACTTTATAACCCAGCTGATCAAACTCATACATGTTTTCTTGAGCCTGTTTGCTATCTGCTTTATTAACAACTAAAATGGCTGGTTTTCCAGTCTTATGCAGAAACTGAGATATTTCTCTGTCTTCAGGCAGTACACCAACAACACCGTCAACCATGAATACCAAGAGGTCAGCTGACTGAGTTAATGCTAATACTTTTTCACGGACTTTTTCAAACAAAGGATCTTGCGTTTTACGCAAATGGATACCACCGCTGTCTATAAGATTAAAAGTAGCATCTTTCCATGAGACAACGTCTTTAATAGCGTCTCTGGTTACCCCTTCATAATCCAGGGTTATACTTCTAACGTTTGTTGCTAGTCGGTTAAAAAGCGTGGATTTACCAACGTTCATGCGCCCTATAATGACGACGTTACTTATTTTGCTCATAATTATTAATTCTCCTGAGTTGAATGCTGCACTGCTGTAGGTACTCTATGAGTAATAGTTCCGGGGAAAACACTTATAAGCAACGATGCCTGAGGCCAAGCCTGGCTATCAGCTACTACAAGTACAACTTCTTTTTGAACAGCTTTGTAATAAGACTGCCCTGAAGACTTATAAGCACTGTTGTTTTTAGGTGCTTGTTGAAGAGATACAGCAGCTGAGGTAGTTATTTTTGGTATTTTTATTGGAGCAAATTTATCTGCTTGTGTTGAAACTGATTCTGCAGGTAACTCTTGTCTATTTTGTAGTTGTATAGAAAGCTGTACTTTTTCACCAAAGAGTTTATCGAGTACAGGCTTCCATGTTGTTTGAGCAGAATCAAGCCATTCTTTATAAAAAAGGGCATTTTTAGCAAATGCTATTTCTATACATACAGCAATTTGATCAAAGCGTATAAAATGGGACTGCTGAAAAATAGAGGCTAACAACGGCTCATCTAAAGAGCTTAGTTGTTGTATAAATTCAGACCACTTTACTGGTTTATCTGTTGCTACTAGGGCAACAGCATCTGTTGCTACTAGGGCAACAGCATCTGTTGCTGACGTTGCTGGAGAGCTACTATACGTATGAACAGACGCACCAGCACTTACCGTGCTCGGCTGTTGTTTATCAATTATACTTAAGGGTGCGCTTGTAGGCATACGTGAGCACATCTTAAGAAAGAGCATCTCAAGCATAATGTCGGGCGTTGTAGTCTTTAAGAACGTAAGTTCATGGCTATAGCATAGCTCTAGTAAAGCAACTAAATAGTCAAGCTGACAGCTATGGGTTATATCTCTTATAGTGCTTTGTAGTGGTTTAAAAGCATGCGTTGGCACAGCAGACTTAAGCCAAATGCTTGTTCTAATAAGTTCTATACATTTTTTTAAGATAAGTTGTGCATTAAACTGCTTAAGGTTATAAGTAGCACATAAAGTTACTACGGTTGCACAATTATGTTCTACAATTGCTTTAAATAGCGATACTAAGCGCTCATCATCAATAAAGCCCAATGTAGAAATAACAGCTGCCTTAGTAATCTTGCTTTGCGTCAATCTCACTTTTTCAAGCATATTGAGTGCATCTCGTGCAGATCCTTCAGTTTCATAAGCAATAAGCGCTAATGCTTCAGGCTCATACGGTATAGCCTCTTGAGTGCAGACAAAAGCTAAATGTTTCATTACCTCTTGTGCACTAAGCGGCGAGAAAAAAAGTTGAAAGCATCGCGACCGCACGGTATCTAAAATTTTATAAAAGTCGGTAGTTGCTAACATAAAGATAACTGATGCGGGCGGCTCTTCTAATATTTTTAAAAGTGCATTAAAAGCAGCTTTACTGAGCATATGAGCTTCATCGATAAGATAAATCTTTTTTCTACCTAATGCCGGTACAAAAGAAGCAGTATCAATAAGAGCGCGTACATTATCAACACCCGTGTGAGATGCTGCATCAATTTCTATAAAATCTGGATGCTGGAGCATCTGCATTGCCTTACAAGAAAGACAGACTAAACAAGGCAAAGCTATCTGTTGAGGATTTTCCTGAAAAGCTGGTAATTGCTCACAATTTATAGCTGTAGCAAAAAGACGTGCCGTGGTAGTTTTCCCGCATCCACGCATACCCGCAAATAAGTATACAGGGAAAAAAATGCTGCGATACAAACTATTTTTAATAAGACGGACCGCAAGCTCTTGACCAATAACCTCATTGAATTGCTTGGAACGCCACTTACGTGCTAAATTTAATTGCATACAGCCCATATACTTTAAAAGATTTAATAAAAAAGGGGAAGTTTATACAAAAGCTCCGCTACTCCTGCTGCTCCCTTTCAGGCCTGACAGATTAAGCAACTACTCTTTATAAACTTCCCCAATTTGGTTCAGTTGGTGGAGAGAGAGGGATTCGAACCCTCGATACCCTTTTCGGAGTATACGTGATTTCCAATCACGCTCTTTCGGCCGCTCAGACACCTCTCCGTACTGTTAATTTACTCGTTAGTACCTTCTGCTGAGCTTTCAGACTCTTTAGCTTTAACTTCTTGAGGCTCTTGAGCATCCGAACGTTTGCTAGTGCTCATACGAGGCTTTGCTGCCACAGGTCTTTTAGGGGCAGTTTTCACTGCTTGTCCTGCGCTGCTACGACGTTTTTTATTTGCTTCGCTTTCTTCTTCGTCTTCTTCAAGAGTAAGAACTGAATCTAATACGTTTTCAAATCCTTCAAGAGCATTGGTTTCTTGAGGTTTAGTAGCAACTGATTCTTGCCCACGTTTAACAGATTCTGCTAGGTAGTTAACTACTACTTCAATAGAGCGTGGTGCATCATCGTTTGCAGGAATAACAAAATCAATATCTGAAGGATCACTGTTAGTATCAACGAGTGCCACTACAGGTATTCCCATGCTTAAAGCTTCTTTAATGCATACATGTTCTTTTTTAACATCGATTACTACTAAAGCGCCTATTGGCCATGCAAGATTAACAATACCACCAACGTTCTTTTCTAAACGATCAGAACGCTTTTGAATAGTACTCAATTCTTTTTTAGTGTAATGAGACAACTCATCTGCCTTAGCAATTACGTCTTTGTCATGTAACATATTTGCAACTGCTTTACGAATTTGTCGATAGTTTGTGCAAGTACCACCTACCCATCTATTAACTACATAAGGCAAGTTAAGTTCTTGAGCAGTAGTTCTAATAATCTCTTGTGCTGCTTTTTTGGTACCTACCCATAAGATAGATTTACCTTCAGACACTATTGATTCTAAAAACTTAGCTGCTTTTTCCATTTGAAAAGCTGTTTTAGATACATCAATCAAATGTATATTATTTTTATATCCCCAAATATACGGATCCATTTTTGGATTACGTTTTGACTTTTGGTGACCAAAATGAACGCCGCTTTTTATAAGTAATCTTAAATCGATCATAATCGTAATGCTCTTTCTTAGTGAGGGTTATAAACTATTATTTCCTGGCTTAGCATACTAATATGCTAATAACCACCCTTATGAGGAAACAAGTACTTAACTATATACTTATATTTTACCATACCATACAAAAATTGCAAAACTATTTTTTATTTTGCGTCTCTTATGAGCCAATTACTTCATTGCGTGCAACTGCTTTTTCAAAACGGCGGCCAAGCAAGTAAGCAGTAACAAACCACAAGCCAATAGAAATAGTAAAAAAGCTACCCTGCATAGTCCACAATAGTTGACCTGTTAGTCCATCTGTATACATGTTAAATGAAGATGCAGACATTTTAGCAAACTTAGTACCTATACCGTCAATCCATGATTTAGTTTTAAACTGAATTTCTTTTACCGTAGGAATATATAAACTTTCACGCAATGGCACTGCAAAAGCATAATTAACCGAGCGAGTTACCACAAAGGCAATAATAGCATTTGTATAAGAACGTTTAAATACAAAACCGATAATAGAAACACCCGTAAGAGCTGGAATTAACAGTAAAGAACGGCGTTCACCAAGAGCTTGTATTAATGCTCGTGTACCAAATACCACAACAAAAAAACCAACAACATGCACTAAAAGAGCTTGCCATAATAAAAATTGAGTATAACCAGAAAGAGTGGTCGCCATGCTCTTACCAAAAATAATATTTTCTACTTTGATAGCTTGATTGATAACTTCAAAAAAGAAACTCATGCCAAAAATACCCATTACATACGGGTACTTAAACAACATAAATATTCCTGACAACATGCCTGAAAGTGCTGTTTTTTTATCACCTGTATGATTTTCATCCCGCTCTTGTTCAATTTTATAGGCTGCTTCATAGCCATGCATATCTTTGCCAGGCACTTTTACAATAAGCCAGTAAATAACAAAAGGCACTACAAGCAAAATAAGAGAAGAAACAGCAAGTAGTATTTGATGATTAACAATATCTGAAAAAATGTTTGCTGAAAGGAGTAGACACGCAGCAGCTGCTGTAAGTATACCACCAATTTTTGAGCCCGCAATCATAAAAGTGTAATTTCCTTTGGCAGACTCAGGGCTCGTAATAGAGTTAGCAAAAGCCCAAAAAACACTGACAACTAACGGAGAATAACCTTCAATGAAAAAGTAAAAAAGCCAGCCAAACAATCGGTAAGGACTACTTACTATGTTAGCTAGTCCAATGGTAGGATGCCCAATAAAAAACACACATATCAAACCAATAACACCATACAGCGTGGCGTAGATATACAACAAATAGTGTCGTCTTAAAATATCTACTAGGCGTGAATGGGCAAACAAAGCAGGAACTAAGATAAGCATGGAAAATATTTTAGCATATGCTTGATATTTTCGGTTTTGACCCACAATGGTAGTAAACACCACGTCTTTTATTTCACGTGCTACCGTATAAGCACCAATAACTAAAAAAAACGAAAATGTTAAAAGCAGAACTTTTAGCAGTTCATCTCGCTTAACATCTAATAGAAATTTGAATATATTCTTGAGCCGCGAACTCATCTAATAACCCCTTTCAGATGCTTAACAAGCCACACAAGCCCTCTCAACGCAACCGAGTAGCATGAGGAGGGCTTGTATAGTAACTATCATACAGTCATAAAACTTTCTTAACAAACAACCTGTTTGTTATCGACAGCTTTCTTATGGGTTCTACCTAAGTAGACCGCAATAAAGAACCAAAGGCCACCAAGCGCTAAAGCTACAACACTTATCACCGGAGTGAAAGCGCTCCCTAATTGCTTGCTGATAATATTGATTCCTGATCCTGAAGCTTTAGAGCTACGAGAACCGAAAGTTTCTATCCATGCTTGAGATTTATACTTAACGTCATTGGTTGTTGGAACATATAATTGCTTCATAACCGGACCGTTTAATGCATAGTTTATAGCTTTTGCAGTAACCATGATCCAGAATAATACAAGCGCATTGTTATATATCAAGAACAAGCCTACCATGCCACAAATAATAAACGGCATTATAGCTAAAGAAACAGTAGTACCTA
Source organism: Candidatus Dependentiae bacterium (assembly GCA_013821315.1). NCBI lineage: Bacteria > Candidatus Babelota bacterium. The sequence goes on from JACDHA010000015.1 coordinate 15,097, forward strand.
AGTAACGTTGAATATTGCTTACACCTAAAAGTAAGCATACGAATGCAACAACGTTTACCCAGACAGCGTAGTCACCTAAGTAAAAGCTACGTTCTGCTTCGGTAGTAAACTGACCCAATGCTACAGATTTAAAGTTAAAATCGATAATCGTTGCTAAAATTTCATAAATAGCAACAACACCAAATATACCAAGAAGATATGGTTTGGTTATCATCAATTTTAAACCTTCAAAGAAGCCTGGTTCTTGATGTCCTTCAACTTTAGCTTCGTTTTTGCCATGGAATCCAACTAACTGATCTGCAGGTGTTACTGTCATAAAATAACGAATACCAACAACAATTAATAAGATAAGACCACCACAAATCATTACTGTTGGACCACTATTGCCAAAATAGTTTTTGCCTAGTGGCGTAAGGAATTTAGGCCCTAGAATACTACCAATTTGACCGATCATTACCGTAAGACCAAAGCCGCGTTTAGCAGATTCAGCAGTTGTAGTATCAGCAGCGAATGCCCAGAAAAGAGCAACCATCAATGAGCCATAGCTTTCAACAAACACATACCACAACCATCCTGTAATACGCCATACATCACCTGTGGTATTTTGAAGACCTATAGTTGGATGCATAAACAGCAATCCAAAGATAAGAGTACCAATAGCATAGATAATACCTAAAGCATAAAACATATAGTGCCGCGGATAGCGTTCTACAAGTTTGCTATACAAGATCACTACAGGGAACAACAGTATTAAAGAAACTATTTTAGCCCAAGGAATATAGTAAGCTATAAGCTTAGGATCGGTACTTGTATGTACCATGGAAGTAAAAATAGAATCTTTAAGAGGACGCAATGTCCAATAAACACCAATAACAAGAGCAAAAATCACGCCTAAACGGACGAATTTTTTTAACTCTTCTTTGCTAAAATCGCCAAACTGGGCGCGTAAAAAACTTGAAACCATAATATCCTTTATAGTAATATACAATGTGAATTTTTACTTGTTATTTTTACTTAAAAACAACCTTGAGCTTTTAAAGCACCCCTACCATAAGATAGCTTGCTTTTAATCAGCCTATACCATATGCAACCCTCCTTGGGTGTGCTTTCCATTTTTTGTATTATTTTGTATCATTACTGCACCTTCTATTGCACACTAAGTAACAGAAAATTATTCCACTCATCATACTATGAGTATATACTATTTTCAAAGTTACGCTAAATCTCCAGGCTTATCAGGTAAGCACTGAGAAATAAGCTGTATTTTAACAACTAGTATAAACTATAAAAAACAGCTCTGCAAAATAAAAACTCACAAATACCACTATTTTTTTTGCTATAAAGTTTACAAGTTGAGCCATTTGTGCTAAAATTATTTAAAAGTAGAAACTTAGATTTTTAAGAACCTAACAAGTTAGTTATCAGCCTAGAGCATAACTATTCTTTTTTTATACTCCTGACAATGAGTATACTTATCTTAAAACCACCACATTACCATGGGACTACATTATGATAGATAACGAACATTATGAAACAACCCATTCTTTAGCTCTCTTGCCTTTAAAGAATGTGGTAATATTACCTAAAAGTATTATACCTATTATCGTGGGTCGCCCTTCTTCTATAGAAGCAGTTGAGCATTCACTTAAAAACAATAAATCAATTTTTGTTACCGCCCAAAAGCACCCTGACGTAGAACACCCTACAGAAGCTGATGTTTTTCATTATGGGACACGTTCTGTTATTTTGCAAGTAATGCGTATGCCTAAAGGCACTCTCAAGATTCTAGTGGAAGGCATTTGCCGCGCTAAAATAGTTAAAGCAGAGCCCCTTGATGGCTTTATAAACGTAGAATGCGAAGACTTAGAAACCGTAGGCACCAGTAAAAAAGCTGAAATCGAAGCTATTTGGCGACAGCTTAAAACTTTTTATAACCATTATGCCCAACTTAATTCTAAAGCTCCTGCTGATCTTATGCTGTCTACCAAAAGCATAGATGATATGGACATTATAGCCGATACTCTTGCAGTTCATGTTAATTTAACCTTTGAAGAACGCCAAGAGCTTCTTGAGCTTGCTAATTTACAAGATCGTATGATTAAGCTTTGTGCTTTTTTGCAACGTGAAACAGATATTTTAGAGACAGAAGAACGTATTAAAGGACGTATTCAAACTCAAGTTGAGAAAAATCAACGTGAATACTATCTAACTGAGCAAATAAAAGCTATTCAAAAAGAGCTTGGCCGCGAAGATAGCCATGCAGAAATAGCTCAAATACGCTCAAAAATTAAAGGCCTTGGCCTCAGTACCGAAGCATTTGAGAAAGTAGAAAAAGAGCTTAAACGGTTAGAACAGATGCCGCCTATGTCCTCTGAAGCAGTAGTAAGTAGACATTATATTGATTGGGTTATCTCTCTTCCTTGGCATACGACTAGCCGTGACACTATTAGCCTTGAAGAAGCAGAAACTATCTTAAATAAAAATCATGCCGGACTACAAAAAGCTAAAGAACGTATTATTGAATTTTTAGCTGCTAAAAAGTTTTCAAGTTCATTTGAACGCTCTCCTATAATTTGCTTGGTAGGACCACCAGGAGTAGGTAAAACTTCCCTTGCTCATTCTGTAGCTGATAGCTTAGGACGCGAATTTGTACGTATTGCTTTGGGTGGCGTTAAAGATGAAGCTGAAATTCGTGGCCATCGTAGAACCTACATAGGAGCATTGCCTGGAAAAATAATTCAAGCGATGCGTAAAGCTAAAACGCTTAACCCCGTGATATTGCTTGATGAAATTGATAAAATGTCTAACGATTTTCATGGCGATCCAGCCGCCGCATTGCTTGAGGTACTTGATCCTGAACAAAATCGTACTTTTGTAGATCACTTTTTAGAAGTTGAATATGATTTATCAAAAGTGATGTTTATTACTACTGCTAATCACATGGAAGGCATACCCTACGCTCTTTTTGATCGCATGGAACGCATTGTCCTTTCAGGATACACTGAAGCTGAAAAGCTTGAGATAGCTCAATCGTTTTTAATACCTAAGAATCTTAAAGAGTATGGCCTTAAAACACGCCAATTTAAACTTCCAGTAGATATATTAAGCAAAATTATTTCTCAGTATACCAAAGAGTCTGGCGTAAGACAGCTTGAACGTGTTATTGCTAAACTCATGCGTAAAGCTATACAAATACTTTTAAAACAGACCAAGCAAAAAAGCGTTACGGTAACTGAAGAGCTCATAAAAGAGTGGCTAGGGTACCCACGTTTTAAAATGACTTCACTTAATCTTAATTCTGATCGTATAGGCCTCGTGACAGGTCTTGCATGGACAGAAGTTGGTGGTGACGTACTTGAGATTGAAGTTTCAGTGCTGCCTGGTAAAGGAGCTCTTACTCTTACAGGACAGCTGGGCGACGTTATGCAAGAATCTGCACATGCTGCATTAAGCTATATACGCTCTCGTGCTAAAGCATTGGGTCTTAAAGAAGATTTTTATGCAACACGTGATATTCATATACATATTCCTGAGGGAGCTACGCCTAAAGACGGCCCTTCAGCAGGTATTACTATATGTACTGCCTTAGTTTCAGCATTAACACGTAATCCCGCAAAGCCTACCGTGGCTATGACAGGAGAAATTACTTTACGTGGCCGCGTACTAGCTGTCGGTGGCCTTAAAGAAAAGCTGCTTGCAGCGCGACAACATAGTATGACTATGGTGCTTGTACCAAAAGAAAATCAAGATGATGTTAACGAAGTATTAAAAGAAATTGGTACTCAAGAGAGTATGAAGGTAATTTTTGTAGACATGATGGACGAAGTATTAGGTTTAGTATTAGAAAATGATCCTTTTACTCATGCTCAAGCACCTACGGAAGATAAACCCAAGAAAGCTAGAACTATTAAAAAAGCTAGTTCTACAAAAAAGAAAACAACTAAAACTAAACCACAAGCTTAGTTTTATTAACAGTTATGCTTAGATAAAAAAAGAGGAAAGCACTGAGCTTTCCTCTTTTTTTATGATCATGCTTGCGTAGTAGACCCATTTTGTTTTACACTAACAAACATAACTATCTTTAACCACTTTCATCAGGAGAATCCTATGAAGTATATTTCACTTGCTTTACTGTGTACCGCTCTCGTACTTGCTCCAGCATGTGGCCGTCGTCGTACCGCTGGCTGCGCTGCACCTTGCTACACTGCAGCACCTGCATCATGCGATAGCTGCCCTTCAGCAACTGCTGACTATGCAGCAGCTCCAGCACAGGTATCATACGAACGTATGGAAGTAACGCCAATGCCTCAAAGCAGAATGGCTGCTCAACCTATGGACTATAATCAAGAAGATTTAGCTAGCTATGATGAAGAATCTTATGATAATGGCATGCTTGACGACAATCGTTCAATGCGTAACCAAGATTATGCTAGCATGAACACCATGAACGAAGATGATTATATTGAAGAAGATCTTCGTGACGAAGAAGAAATTCAAGCAGAACGTAAAAATAAAGCTGCACGCCCAGCTGCAGCTCCTATGCGCACTACCACAGTTACCAAAACTAAAGTACGCACAAACGACGAAGCATTTAAGTAATACTTATTGCTCGTTTGTTTATTAGACAAGTAAAAGCCAGAGAGTTATCTAAGCTCTCTGGCTTTTTGTGTAGCTTGTATATGCTCAAATAATACAGCAACTGTTTGCTCTTGTGTCAGCTGAGAGTTATCAATAATATAAGCATCAGCTGCAACCACAAGGGGTGATAAAACACGTGTACTATCGCGTTGATCACGCTCTTCTATCCTCTGTTGGCTTTCTTTTAACGATAGATTTATACCCTTTTTTATTTGATCTTTTTGCCAACGCGCAGCTCTCACTTCAACCGCCGCAATTAAGAAAAATTTATAGTCAGCATGAGGGAAAACAACAGTACCACAATCTCGCCCATCGGTTACTAAAGAATAACTGCGTGCAAATGATCGTTGGAATTCTAAAAGAGCCTGCCGTACCTCTTTAAGTGCACTTATACGAGAAGCTACTTGATCTATACTAGGGGATTTTAAATAAGGGGTTATATCTTGAGACTTATAGATAATAGCCCCTCCAGCAACAGTAGAGCAATAAGTAAAACAAGCAGGGTCAAGTAACGCCAGTAATCCACTTTCAGACACATGAGTTATATCTTGATCATGCATAACATAGGCTAAAGCCCGGTACAGTAACCCAGAATTAAGATAATAGTAATCAAGTTGTTGTGCAAGCAAACGAGCTACGGTCGATTTGCCACTAGCTGCAGGGCCATCTATAGTTATAATCATAAGGCAATATCAATCCCTTGAAGTTCAACAGAAACTTTTCCATTCCAATGGTTTTCGCTTATATACACAGCCATAGAAAGCGGCTGATCTTTACGCTCACATAAAAGAGTATACAGCTCAGGTCGCGAGAAAAATATAACGGGTTTTATAATGCCATCAGCAAACACATTACATTTAACATGAGCATCTTTAAGGAGCGTTGGCGTATCAATAAGCGTGACATTTTTAAGATAAAAAGCAGGCTTACCATTTTCATTTCCAAATGGTTCTAAATAAGCCATATCTGAAACTAGTTTTTTAGTTACATCTGAAAGTGAAATCTCTGCGTCTAATGCTATTTTTGGTCTAGGCTCAAATAACGGCAACTTACTAGCAAAACTTTTTTCTAAACGTGCTTTAAGCTCCGGTAGCTTATCTGCTGGCAAAGAAAGACCTGCTGCTAAAGCATGGCCACCAAAAGACAACAACAGATCTTTATGCTCACTCAGTGCTTCAAACATATTAAAATCAATAATAGAACGGCACGATCCTTTAGCTATATTGTTTTTAGTTATATGAAACAATAACACAGGCCTATTATGAAGACCTACAATACGCGAAGCTGCTAAACCTATAACGCCAGGCGTCCACTTATCCGAGGAAGCTATAATAATACGTTCAGTAGCTAAATCAATAGTATTTGCAATAACTTGTTGTACATCGTCGCATACTGATTTTTCTATAAGCTTGCGTGCTTCATTAAGCTCTTTAAGCACTTTGCCTACAAGTTCAACTTCGTCTACTTGAGTACCTACTAAAAACTTAACTCCTTGGCGCGCATCTTCAAGACGGCCCAGAGCATTTATTTGCGGCGTTATAAAAAAACCAATATCAGTTGACGATAATTCTGGTTTAATTACACGTGCATTTTGTTTAAGTACACGTAAAGAAAGACTTTCAACTTTATTAATAAGTTGTAAACCATGACGTACCCAAAAACGGTTTTCACCCGTTAGCGGCACTACATCGGCCACTGTTCCTAAAAGCAATAACTCATATACTTTAGGTGATAACGTGCGTCCCAACTTTTCATATAAAAGAGACATAATTTTAAAGCTAACGCCAACACCCGCAAGCGTCTTATACGGATAAGAACAATCTGCTTGATGAGGATCAATAATAGCATAAGCTTGAGGCACATGGTCATGAGGCTTATGATGATCAGTAATAATTAAATCAATACCAAGGCGCTGAGCTTCTAATGCAGGTTCAAAGGCCGTAATACCATTATCAACTGTGATAACCACTTTATAATTGTTTTGTGCTGCACGTTGAATTGCTTTAACCGAAAGGCCGTACCCATCATTAACGCGATGCGGCAGAAAAAAGTTAATCTGAGCGCCTAGTGGCAACAGACAGATCATCATCATGGCTGACGAAGTGATTCCGTCAACATCATAATCACCGCATATAAGAATTTTTTCTTTACGTTCAATAGCAAGCAATATACGGTCGACAGCTTTTTGAGCATCTTTAAGTAAACTTGCATGAGGTACGTCTTTTTCAAAACTGCTAAACAAATAAGCATCAAGCTCTGCTGGTGTTTTAAAACCACGCGTTAAGAGCACTTGCATAACTGCAAACGAAACATTATACGTGCTGGCAAGATCATACAGTAACGTGTCTTCTACAACAGGCAGTTTCCACAGATACTTTGCACCATGAACAAAAGAAGAGGGAAGATTAGCCATAAAGCCCTCTATTAATCAAGCTTTTTTTTAAGCGTTGGAAACAAAATTACTTCTTTAATAGTAGGCGTATTGGTAAGCAACATTACCAATCTATCGATGCCAATGCCTACACCAACGGTTGGAGGCAATCCATACTCAAGAGCTTTAACAAAGTCAGCATCATACTGATGTGCCTCTTCATTGCCTGAACTATAGGCTTTAAGCTGATCTTGAAATCTACGTGCTTGCTCAAAAGGATCGTTAAGCTCATTATAACTATTGGCAAATTCAATACCAGCTATAAAAAGCTCAAATCTTGGCGCTATACTTGGATTTTCAGGATCACTTTTAGCAAGTGGCGATATTTCTATAGGAAAGTCTTTAATAAACGTAGGATTAATAAGCTGATGCTCTACGAGCTTTTCAAACAACAAGTATATTTTTTCGCCTGTTGAACTTGTAGTAATCGTAGCTTTAACACCCTGTTTTTCTAACGTAGCATCAATAGCACTATCGCTTAGATCCTGCTCTGTTAACTTACCATACTTAATAACCGAGTCTTTAACGCTAATGCGTTCAAACGGTGTCTCAAAATCTATTATTTTATCATCGTAGGGTAACTGTAACGATCCAGTAACTTCTAGAGCCAACTTTTGGAGCATCTCTTGCACAAAATCCATACTAAAAACATAGTCTTTATGAGCTGTATAAAACTCAAGCATAGTAAATTCAGGATTATGGCGTGTTGATACACCTTCATTGCGAAAGTTTCTATTAATTTCGTATACTCGATCAAAACCACCGACAACCAAGCGTTTTAAATAAAGCTCTGGTGCTATACGCAAATAAAAATCACTATTGAGTGTATTATGATGAGTAACAAACGGCCGAGCTGCAGCACCACCAGCAATAGGATGCAACATAGGTGTCTCAACTTCTAAGTAGCCACGCTCATCTAAAAAGCAACGCATAAGCTTTATAATAGCACTCCGCTTAATAAAACGCTCACGAGTATCTGAGTTGGTCATTAAGTCTAAATATCTTTGACGATACTTAGTTTCTATATCAGTAAGACCATGAAACTTTTCAGGCAGTGGCTGCAAACATTTACTCAGGAGAGTAAAGCTTTTTACATGAAGAGTGATCTCACCCATTTTAGTTTTAAATGAGTAGCCGGTACATGTAATAACATCACCTGTATCAATAAACCGCTCAAAAAGAGTAAAAGCTTCTTGACCAATACTATCTAAACGAAAATACAATTGTAATCTTCCAGAAGTATCTTGCAGATCAGCAAAAGCAGTTTTCCCGTGTATTCGTATCGTCATAACTCTACCAGCAACGGTATAGGTGCGCTCTACATCATCTGCAACAAATTCAGTGTGCACTTGCTTGCAGGTAGCAGTAATAGTTTGAGCTGACGGCCAAGGTTCAATACCTAAGGCACGTAATTCTTCTACTTTTTTTACGCGTACTTCAAATTCTTGTGGCTCATGAGATTCTAGCTCATGTGCTCTTTCTGTTTGTTTCATTGGAAAACCATAGTAGTTAAAAAATAATTAAATCTTTACGTATCTATTAGTTTAACCCAAAATTAAAAAAAATAATAAGCCAGAGAATTCTCTGGCTTCTAAAAACAGTTCAAAATCATTTATACTCTTTAATAATAAAATTACAGTTACTACTTCTTTTGAGAAATAGCTTTTAAAACATCTTTATGTGAAACATATTCTGGATCTTGGCTTAACGCTAATTCAGCTAATTTCCCTAGATATACATCTTCGATTTCTTCTAATAGCTGCTTAAATGTTTTTATATCAAGAATAACTGCTGTTTTCTTACCTTTTTTATCAACAATATATTGAACTTCAACTGCAAGTTTTTTTAACGTTGCTTTCATACGCCCAACTTTATGACAAAATATTACGCATAAATACTTTCAAAGACTTCATCAGCAAGATCTAAATATCCACACTAGAAGATACAAATTATTAACCACTTATCTAACCATAGCTTTAGTATAATTCTCTTCTACTTGACTCCAATTTACAACATGCCACCAAGCAGTAACATAGTCTGGTCGTCTATTTTGATAATGCAAATAATAAGCATGTTCCCATACATCAAGCCCTAAAATAGGCGTTAAGCCTTCTGATAGTGGATTGTCTTGATTAGCTGTAGAAGTTACCAGCAATTTGCCTGTAGCGTCAAGTGAAAGCCAAGCCCAACCACTACCAAACCGAGTTTTAGCAGCAGCATCAAACAATTCTTTAAACTTTTCAAAACTACCAAAATAGCGCTCAATTTCTTGCTTTACTTTTCCTTTAGGTTCACGACCGCCATTTTTAGTCATTAAAAGCCAAAACATGGAGTGATTTTCATGGCCACCGCCATTATTACGTACAGCTGTACGAATATCTTCGGGCACTTTATCAAGATGCTTAAGCATGTCCTGTAAGCTTAGTTTTTCAAGCTCAGGATGTTTGCTTAGTGCAGCATTAAGTTCATCAACATATTTTTGATGATGCTTAGTATAATGGAGCTCCATAGTGCGTGCATCAATATAAGGCTCAAGAGCATCAAATGCATAAGGTAAAGGTGGTAATATAAAAGCCATATAAATTCCTTAATTATACTATACATAAGCGAGCATTAACTGCACGCGCATAAAAATTGTCTGTCATGGTTGCTTCAATCCCCACACGGGGGGACGTAAGATTTAATTTTCTTTAGTAAAAAGCCCTCAACAAGAGGGCATCAATTATGAAAGCTCAGTTAACAATTTAACAAGAGCTTTATGCCCCTTTTGTTCTGCTATTTGCAGAGGCGTTACTCCTGCATGAGAGCTACTATCTACTTTAGCACCCTTGTTAAGTAGTATTTTAACAGCACTTTTGTCACCACTAGAAGCAGCAAAATAGAGCGGTGTATGACCTTCGGTAGTTTGAACATCTACCTGTGCATTATAAGCAAGAAGACGCGTAAGTATAAAAGCATCACCGTTACGAGCAGCTAAATGGAGTGGTGTTAAATGATTTTGAGTACGACTTTCTGGATTTGCTTTAGCATAAAGCAGTAACTCAACCGACTCTCGAGCACCGTGCAAAGTAGCTAAATGGAGCGGCGTTACACCATCACGTGTTACATCATCAACATCTGCTCCTTGTTGTAGCAATAAGTACACAAGCTCTGCTCTGTTTTCTGCAGCGGCAAAATGGAGCGGCGTATAAGCAAAGTCAGTTGCACGTGCATGAACATTGGCACCAAATTTTAACAGAAGCTTAACTAAATTTTTGCTGCCTTGTTGTACTGCTTTATGAAATACCGTTAGGCCTTGATTATCAACAACCATAAGAGAAGCACCAGCAGAAAGTAACGCTTCAGCAACTGATACGTGACCATAATGGACTGCTAAATGAAGTGGCGTGTAACCTTTATCGGTTTCTTGATCAATAGAAGCACCTTTGCTTATCAAAAACTCAACCATGGCTCTTTTGCCATGATAAGCAGCTTCATGCAATGCTGAAACATTTTCTTCGGTTGCTGTATTGACATCTACACCAAGCTCTAAAAAGAGAGCTACTAAAGAGACCCTATCAGTTACTACAGCAAAAATAAAAGGTGAACCTAGTTTTGGTATAGGCTTCGTTAAACTTACACCTGCCTTAACTAACAATAGAATACTCTCTGTATTGCCATAGACTATAGCGCGATGGATTAAAGAAAACCCATCAGCAGAGATAAAGTCTGGCTTTATACCATGAGACAAAAAAGCTTCTACAGATTGGCAAAGACCTTGTTCTATACAGAGTAATAAAAGATCTGTTTGCTGGTCTACTTCTTCAGGATTAGTATTTTTTAACAACTCTGTTATTAAAGAATCTTTTTGTGCTACCCCTAAGTTTACGGTAATCGGCTGATCTAACACATCCAGATTTTCGTTTTGATCTAGATGCGCTTTTTCAGCTAAGGCCCGCTCTACGCCAACAAGAGAATTTTCAAGAAGTGCTTTAACAAGCATTATATTTGGATGCAAAATCCACCTCGCTTACTAGTGTGTTAATTAGGCTAATAATAGCATGAAGCCGAGAAAAGCAAAGCAGTTTATACTAGGAAGGCAAAAAATAAATATCTTCGTTAGCATAAGCAAGCTGCAACTTTTCACGAGCTTGTTTTTCTTTATAAAAAGTATCTGTTTTCCATTCAGCTAATTCATGTTTTAAAGCATTAGTTTCCTGTTCTAATATTTCTATCGCTGATAAAAGTTCTTTGTTACTACTTGAAAGAGCCCGTAACGCTTGGAGTCCATGTGACCCAAAAAAATAGTAAAAAGAGACCAGCATAATTTCCGCTACAAAAGCTATACGCACTATACGCCTTTTTATTTTTTTCATGGAGCTTCCTTTCTTATCTCATTCATTACCAGAAGTTCAAAATCTAGTCTATAGCATTTTTTATAGGTTATGCCAGCTTTTATAAAAAAGCTTAAGATTTCTCTTTTTAATAATAACTCTTTAAGAGTAAGAACGAATAACAGTATACTCATAAAAGAGCAATGCTTGTTTGGAACAGTTAGGGGAGAACAATGGTACACTATTTTTTGTCTATACTTTTTATAACTACTTTTTTTTCCCAGATAACTTTAGCAGCTGCACAGCATACCACAGATATACATGCGTGGTCACATTCTATTAAAGAAACAGTTAGCTTAGTAACAACAAAATCCTATTTTCCTTTACCCATTGAGCAAGCAGTAATAAAAGCACTTGATGCTTTTACCCATAATGACGATTACTCAAGGTTTTTAGGGCCTAAAGAATATACAGAGTTATTAAAAACAACTCATGGTGAATTTTATGGTACTGGTATTATACTTGCACCTAAAAAAACCGCTGACGATTTTCTGCTTGTGCTTGATTGTGTACCCGGAAGTCCTGCTTATACTCAACAGATACAGCGTTATGATAAAATACTAGCAGTTGATAATTGTTCTCTAGCCCCTTTGAGCGTAGAAGAGGCTGTTTCTAAGCTTAAAGGCGACCAACAGTACTCGCCAGTTACTCTCACGCTCATGCGCGGCGAGAAAGGGCCCTTTAAAGTAACTCTTAAACGTGACAAAATAAAAGAAGAGTCGGTTTTTGGGCTATATTTCCCCAAGCAACGTGTTGCTTATTGTGCACTGTCTTTGTTTACCCAACAAGTAGCTCGCCAATTAGAAAGTATAGTACACAAAGCTTTAGCTAAAAAGCCTCAAGGGCTTATTATTGATTTACGCGATAATGCAGGCGGCATATTACAAGCAGCGGTTGATTGCGCAGGACTCTTTTTACCAAAAAAATCACTTATTGTAACAACACAAGACCGCAATCGTAAAGTACTTGAGTCGTTTTTCACCGATCGCCAGCCAGTTGTGCCCGCTCATTTAGTTATTATAGTACTTGTAAACAACTATACAGCTTCAGCAGGAGAAATACTTGCAGGAGCATTACAGCATTATGCCACTACAGGCAAACCGGGATACAACTCTTTTATAATTACTGTAGGAACAAGCACCTATGGCAAAGGATCAGTTCAAGAGGTAATTCCTGTAGGCAATAATTGCGCAGTAAAACTTACTACCAGTTTATATTACTTACCTGCTGGTATATCTATAGAAAATACGGGCATTACCCCTGACATTATATGCAAGCAGAAATATGGCCCCACGACTGAAATGAAGTTACTTGATACATTATATGCTAAAAAGAACCAACAAAAGATAAAGCGAAAAAAAGACATTCAGTGGCAACAAGAAAAAATTAAGGTTATTAAAAATGATTACCAGCTACAGTGCGCTTTAAGCATGATAGCTTCACTTAATCTTAAACTGAGTATACCTCAAAGCACTATTAAAACGCACAGTCAAGCAGTAGAGTTTTTAACTCGTCATCTGAGTTCTTCAAAATACTTGCAACCACAGCGGCTCTAAAAAAGCTCTTATTCTACGGTGACTGATTTAGCTAGATTACGTGGTTTATCTATAGGCCTATTGAGTACTTGAGCAATCTGATAGACAAAGAATTGCATAAGACCGGTCATAGCAAGCGGCGCAAGCAATGGATTAACTTGTGGTAACACAAAAGCACAATCAGCAAGCGACAGTAACTCTTTTTGACCTTCAAACGCAAAAACTACTAAGTGGCCTGAACGGGCTTTTACCTCTTGGGCATTAGCAAGTAACTTTTGATAAATAAGGGGGTCTGCACTAGAAAATAAAAATACGGGAGTATGAGCATCTATAAGCGCTAAAGGACCATGCTTAAGTTCCCCTGCTGGATAACAATCAGTAAAAATATACGAGATCTCTTTAAGCTTAAGTGCAGCCTCTTGAGCAAAAGGAAAGCTTATATGACGTCCTAAAAAGATCGCTTGCTTAAATTGAGCATAATAAGGTGCTAGTTTTTGAATAATAACACGCTTATACGTTTCAATACTATTTTCAAGTATTTCGGCCACTATAAGCAACTCTGATTCAGCTAGTTCCATGCGTTGAGTGGTTATACGGCCTTTTTCAAGCGCGATGCGATGAGCAAGCCAATAGAGTGCTGCAACTTGAGCAGAAAAAGCTTTAGTTGAAGCTACAGCAACTTCTGGACCAGCATAGGTAAGCATAAAGCCATGAGCTTCACGTACCATAGTACTACTAGCGACATTAGTTAAAGCTGCAGTAGGAGTTTTGAAAGTGTTAACAAACCTAATAGATTCAAGAGTATCTGCAGTTTCACCTGATTGAGAAATAGCTATATGGATACTCTTTTTTTCAGGGAAAAAGGGCAAGTACCTAAACTCAGAAGCTAAATGAGCTCGAGCAGGTATCTGCGTAATAGATTCAAAAAAGAATTCCGCAATACGAGCTGCATGCCATGAAGTACCACAACCAATAAAATTAATACTAGCCAGGTCTTTGGCATAACTACTAGTAATGCCTAACTGTTTCCATAACGATGTACCAAGAGCACGACATTTGTAAAGAGTGTCATTGATCACTTTTTTTTGCTCATAAATCTCTTTGAGCATAAAATGTTCGTATCCTTGCTTACCGTCATTAGACCAGGTAATATCTACTATTTGTATATCAAGCGGCAACTCTTTGCCACAAAAGCTATAGAGTTCGATGCTCCCCTTTTTTATAAAAGCAAAGCTTTCATCAGGTAAATATACCACTTTATTGGTACGACCTGCAAAAGCAAGAGCATCTGATGCTATAAACATTTCGCCATCACCAATACCAATACATAAAGGTGATCGCTTGCGCACTATAAGCATAGTATCAGGATGAGCTTGAAGCAGACAACTAAAAGCATAAGCACCCTGAAGCTGATGAACTAAGTCTAGTACGGCAGCTTTAAAAGTCTTATGTGTGTGTAAAAGCGCTTCAAAAAGATGGGCTATAGTCTCGGTATCAGTTTGAGAAACAAATACATGGCCTGTTGCAAGCAACTTTTCTTTAAGATCATGATAGTTTTCAATAATACCGTTGTGTACTATAGAGAGTGTTTTATGACAGTCAAAATGAGGATGAGCATTCTCCGTTGAAGCAACTCCATGAGTTGACCAACGTGTGTGCCCCATACCTATATGACCATCAATAGGTGACTGCTCAAAATTTTTAAGTAAATTTGAGATACCACCTTGTGATTTAGCATACATAAGTTGATTATCATGAGAACGCAAGCAGGCAAAACCAGCTGAATCATAGCCCCGATACTCAAGTCGAGTAAGGCCTTCCATTACGTACGCTCGACACTGTCCTTTTCCTACATAGCCAACTACACTACACATTCTTAATACTACCCTCTTTTATGAACGCGCTCTTACTTAAAACTATTAGTGTATATAAAAGCGTCTATTAGCGTTTTACAAATTGGAATTTACGACGAGCTGCTTTTTGTCCATATTTTTTACGTTCTTTTACGCGAGAGTCAACCGATAAAAGACCATGTTGTTTTAAAATAGGACGTATAGCTTCGTTCATTTCTAGTAAAGCACGAGCGATACCAAGCTTGGTAGCATCTGCTTGAGCACATAGTCCGCCACCACACACATTTACTTCAATGTCATAGGTTGACGCTTGTGGATAAGCATGAAATGGCAAAGCTGCAGCTATGCGGGTAACTTCTGTATCAAAGTATACAGTATAATCTTTCTTGTTTACTATAAGATTACCTTTACCTCTTTTAAGCCATACACGTGCAACAGCAGACTTACGTCTACCAACACCATGAGCTAAAGGAGCGTTTGACGAACGAGCGCCTTCTGTTTTGTTTGTTTCTTTTTTCATAGAGTTTTAGATCCTATAAATTATTACTATAATACTACAATGGAGCCGATGATCGGATTTGAACCGACGGCCTACTGATTACGAATCAGTTGCTCTACCACTGAGCTACATCGGCATTTACCTATACTTTAAGTACGCCTTAACAAGTATAACATACGTCGTGAAATATACAAATTCACGTAGAGATTTATAAACGTCCCTCTTCAACTGCTTCTTGACAAGCAAGGCAACGTGTAGCATTAGGAAACAGCAGTAATCTTTTTTCAGAAATAGGGTTGCCGCATTCACTACAAATACCATATGAACCGTTTTCTATCATATCAAGCGCTTTTACAATACGTTGATATTCATCAAGCTCATTGTTATGAAGAGAAATCTTAAGCTCTTCAAGTGTTGAAGACAACGCCTGATCGCCTGTATCTTGTACTTGATCATCACTTACTTTTTCTTTATACATTAAAGAAAGTGCGTACTCAAGTTCTACTTTTCTTGAAAGCAAACTCTCTTTTATAGCCGTTAAATTATTCACGGTCTCTGTTCCTTTTTGTCTTAAAAAATCTTTTTAACAATAACTCTGACTCTTGTGCTAACACACCGCTAGTTACACCTTTAATCTGTTTTTTATATAAATCTGGCAAGCTCTCTTTGTCAAGGTGATAACCAAAAAGAGGTGACTTAGCCCCATATACTATACGCTCAATACGACTTAGTCCAATTAAACTCATACACATCAAGCACGGCTCTAAAGTCACATATAGTGTGCATTTATCAAGCCGCCAATCTTTAGTAGTTTGACCAGCATCTTCAATAGCACGCACCTCTGCATGACCAGTTTGGCTATAGGTAGCTTGTGTACTATTATAGCCACGACCAATAATAACACTTTGAGCATTAACAACAACCGAACCTATAGGTACTTCTTGTTTGCTAAAAGCAATTTCAGCAAGCTCAAGCGCTTGCTGCATATAATAGTCATCTTGTGTATGTATGATCATTTTATTTGTATGCTATTTTTTTTTAAAATTATGCTTGTCCCATAAATGGGGTATACTTATTACCTAGCTCAGGATACAGATCTACTATTTTTTCAAGTAAGTGTATAAGCTCAAGTTTTCTTGTTTTTTTAAATTTGGTCCCCAGTTGCTTTCTATCAGGAAAACTGCTCGGCTCAGTATGCCACTTGCTTAATAATCCTGCAATATGTTTACATGGTCCAAAATTACTTCTATAACAAGTACATGAACTGTACACAATACCCGCTTCGTCAAATATAACTTTAACTGAATAGCTTGGTGCAGCAGTACCTTCGCATACAGCTTTTAAGGTCATCCATTCTTTATATAAAATATAGAAAGTATGCTTACTTAGAAACTCTTTACCTTTTTGATAGTTTTTTACACCACAATAATTAAGAATCTGTTTTTCAGTCACTAATGGAATGTTCATTATACCCCCTACGTAAAAAAAATAAAATCCCTTCAAAACTATAACATCTCTACTCTATTTATAAGTATAGCATATTATGCATAAAATGTTAATTTATATTTAAAATAATAAATATATTAAACTACTAAAACTAAGTTTATTTATAAGCTTATTCTACACAACAATCTCCTTGTTTTTTACGGATAAAAAGTCTAGCTTAATTGTCACAAGGAGTTTTTATTTTTACCCTACCTGCATCTTTTAAAATCAGAGGAAACTGTATGAAAAGACCCCAAAACAATATTTTATTTCTTAGTTTAGTGCTTTTACTCTCTACTAAAACCCATTCTTTTGCGACACCAGCACTTACCAATAGTCAAAATATAGTATTTGTAACTCCTGAAGCTTGCCAAAGTGCACGTCAATTAAAAGAGTTACTTAAAGTAGAAGAATGCCCTGAATCATTACGCAGTTTCTTTTCTCTTATTGAACAAGATGTACCACTCTTACCACTGGAAATCGCCCAGCCTGCTCTACAAGAAATACTTAACTTACTTAATGACGAGTCATTTCCTGCTTTAAGTTACCCTGATGCTAAAAAAAATCTAGAAGCCTACGCAAAAGAACTAAACGAAGGTAATGCCGCAGTTACTTTCCATGAAGAATTAGGTGAAAATTTAGATGAGAATCTAGATCAAGATACAACTCGTAGACCATCTCGCTTGCGTATTTTTTGCAATTTGCTGGTAAAAAAGAATTTAGTAGTAAAAGGCCGCATGCAATTAGGGTGCCTCAACGGGGTCCTACAGGCAAAAGATGGCCTATTATTTGCTGGTCCTATTAACGGTTCAGCTGAAGGCACACCGCTTAATATACCTAATACGCTTGTTGCACGCGACGGCACTGGCAGCTTTGCAGCAACAGATATTATTGTTGATGGAGATATTAATCTTACCGTTGATCCCTCTACTGGCCCAGGTGCTATATTAAAAAAAGGGCAACTGTTTATTCATAACCCCGGTCAAAACAATACCGCTATAGGCTTAAATAGCTTAGAAAATAATACAACAGGTGAAAGCAACTCAGCTCTAGGTTCACGCAGCTTACGCCACAATACTAGTGGAAAAAATAACACCGGTGCAGGGGCATTTTCTCTTCAAAATAATACTAAAGGTCAAAGCAATGCTGCTCTAGGAACCTTTAGCCTACTAAAAAACACAGATGGTCTTAATAATACAGCAGTAGGAGCTTTTAGCCTTCAAGAAAACCAATCTGGTTACAATAATACTGCAGTAGGAACTTTTAGTCTTTTAAGAAATCAGGGTACTCTACGCACAGAAGGCAGACATAATACAGGCGTAGGCGCTTATACTCTTGTACGTAATAATACAGGATCAGATAATACGGCTCTTGGTTTTAATGCTCTAGGTTTTGACACATCTGGGGGCACTCGTATTAATGGCGTAATAGATTTTGATACTGCATCATCTACTACTCAGGATCAACCAAGCTCACAACCTCAACTCAACACCGCTATTGGTGTTAATGCTCTTTCAGCAGTTACCACAGCTTCAGACAACGTAGCTTTAGGCATACAAGCAGGATTAGCTTTAACAAGTGGCTCAGAAAACATTCTTATTGGCAATAATGCTGGCGCTAGACTTACTGATAATACTCAAAATACTCTTATAGGCACTAAAAGCGGTCTATCTTTAACTACTGGCACTAGAAATACCTTTGTAGGCAACAATACTGGGCAAAATAATACCACTGGTGATAGTAATATTTATATTAATAATCTAGGAGTAGATGGGGATAATAACACTACTCGTATAGGTACCGAAGGGACACAAACAGCTACTTTTATAGCGGGTATTCGCGATGCTATTCTTGATATAAATAATGATCCTCAACCTGTACAGATAGATAGCAATGGGCAATTAGGCACAGTAATTCCCGCACCCTCATCAAAAAGATTCAAAGAAAATATTGCTGATATGGGCAATACTACAGATAACGTGCTTAATTTGCGCCCAGTAACTTTTACCTATAAACCAGAGGTCAATAAATCTGGCCTGACACAATTTGGGCTTATAGCTGAAGAAGTTGCTCAATTCTATCCGCATCTTGTTACTTATAGTAAAGATGGTCAAATACAGGGCGTTAAATATGAGCAACTTAATGTATTGTTACTTAATGAACTAAAAAAGCTGTACACAAAACAACAGCAACAAACAAAGCAGATAGAGCAATTACAAAAATCTTTACAACCATTAAGTTCAACTAACTAACATAGTATCTTAACTAAGATAGTTATGTATGTTTGGTTAAAACACAAAAGAAGAGGTCCTTAGGGACCTCTTCTAGTTAATTGCTTGATCTCTTTTTATCTTTTATGAGTTTGGACAAAGAGCCTTACACCATTAGAACGTGTAGCTGTTCCTGTGTTATTAACTGCTTGTGCAATAACAGCATTGCAACCACGTCTTAATGCTCTGCACGGTGTAATGCAAAATGTCCCAGCATTGCTTGCTTTAGTTTTAGCTACTAGCTTTCTGTTTGCATACACATATACGGTGCTACCGGGTGTAGCTTTACCGCATATTCTTGGTCTATGTCTTGTAACCGTACGACATGCAGGACCTGAAAGTGCAATAGTTAGCGCATCTGTTGGTTTAGGAGTTAAGGTAGGAGTGGGTGTTGATTTTATTACTGTTAATAAAAGCTCATTAGATCTTACGATCGTATTACCTTGAGTGGTTTGAGCAACTAGAGTTGAAGTACCGAATGGTAAGGTTACTGGTACACTAAAATTACCATTGGCATCAGGCGTTACCGTTGCTACGCCTATACCATTAACAAACACTGTTACTAGATTAAACGGTGCTCGCAAGCTTCTTAAGCAGCTTATCGTGCCACTTACTACCGTTGTATTAGTATCAATTAACAATGCACTAGGCATATTTATTACGATGCTTACCTCTGTAACGACTACATCTACTAAAGTTGATAGATCGCTTGGGCAGCGTGAACTATCATTAACACGTGCTTGCGCAGTAAAGGTATAATTACCTACAGCAAGAGAAGCAAGTGTAACGGCAAAATTACCACTGCTATCACTTGTGGTTGAAGCTAGAGGTGTAACACTACCGTTATTAAAGATATCTATAACAACATCCGCATCTGCTATACCTGAAAGAGTTACACTTGAACACGTACTGGTTACATCAGACTCAAGGCTTGGTGTGGCAAGCTGACTTACTACTGCTACTAGTACAACATTAGAAGTTGTAGAACATACAGAAGGAGCATTATCAAGCACTTCTACTTTGTAGTTATGAGTGCCTAAGCTTGGTGTTACCGTAAATATTACTGGAGAAGTCACGTTCATCTGAAGGGTTCCAACAGCAATATTATTATCAAAAAGCCCTACAAGATAAGGTGGTGTACCGCTTGTTATTGTTGCTGTAAACGTTAGTTGTTGACCACTGCATAGTAATTGGGATGATGCTTCTAATACCGCTTGCGGCTCAGGGTTAACTGTTACGTTAAGCGTACTTGCCGGCGAAGAGCATCCTTGAGCAGTTGCTACAAGTGTATAAGCGCCTGTTGCTGGATTGGGTATAGTAAAAGGACTTGTTACTGTTTGTGATGTAAAGTTAGGCCCTGATGCTATTACCGTTGTGCCAGGATTACTTGTAAAAAATACTGTTAGAGACTGACCCGCACATACTGTTACTGGATTAGTGGATAGTATGGTTGGTGCTGTTATTTGTATAAACTCTAGATTAGAACACACAGCCGTAATGAGACTCGGCATAAGCAACAACAAACCCAATTTTTTAAACATAACTTTCCCTTTTAAAACAGTGATTGCTATACTGAATTACATTGTACTTAGAGAGATACAAGAAAATCAATAGCTATTTTAATGCCTAAGTCTTTTGTTTTAAGATTAATGATTATGTATGGTTTCTACGTAATTCTAATTGCATACAACCCGTATGCCCGTAACAAAAAGCATACAATAAATAGCTTTTTGGACTCAAATCTATTCTTAAGTTAAGCGGTCTATGAGTAATCTACGCATGCCCTCTAACCAAAATTGACTCTTTGAAAATATTATAGTAGTATAATTAGTACAATTATAATAAAATTAAAGGGTTCTCACATGAAATACGTATATTATTTTTTTAGCTCTTTACCTTTTCTG
>JACDHA010000016.1 GCA_013821315.1 Candidatus Dependentiae bacterium
TAGATACTGATGGATTTGATGTTCTTAAAGGTATACTTGCAAAAGAAAACAAATCATTGGAAAAAAAATCTCTTAAAGATTTACAATTATTAGGCAAAGAAAAGCCTACATTGTTTGGTTTAGAAGACCGTTATTTTATCAATGCACTTATTGCCGACCCCCAAGGATTTGCACAAAGAGCTTACTTTAAAATTGACGGCATTCAAAAGGCCGAATCGGTTTATCAAGCAGATCCTGTTAATCAAACAACCACATGGACAATGTCTTTTTACTGCGGTCCTAAAGAAATTGCAGCTTTTGCGGTAGTAGATAAGCGTCTTGATGGTTCTCTTGATTATGGTTGGTTAGCTCTCTTTTCAAAACCATTACTCTATGCGCTTAATTGGCTCAATAAATTTTTGAAAAATTATGGACTAGCTATTATTGCTCTTACTGTTCTTCTTAAGCTTGCAATGGCACCGCTTACCTTTAAATCTGAAGCAAGTAGAAAGCAACAAGCTGAAATGCAGCGTAGGCTTAAATATCTTGAACAAAAATATAGAAATGAACCAGAAGAACTTAGCCGAGCTAAAGCTGAACTAATGACTAAGTTTGGTGTGTCTACTTTATTAACGCCTTTGGCAGTAGTTTTACAGTTTCCTATATTTATTGGTTTGAATCGCGTGCTTTCTAACTCAATAGAGCTTTATAAAGCTCCTTTTGCTTGGATACCCGATTTGTCTGCCCGTGACCCTTATTATATTTTGCCCGTATTATTTGGTGTTGGTATAGTTATACAGATGAGAAGCACCCAAGGGAGTGATCCTCGTCAAGGTCTCGTTACTCTGTTACTTGGCTTAGTACTAGCTGCTTTTACCTCTAACATATCAGCAGGTCTTGCCTTATTTATGGCCGTAAGTACTCTTCTTGGTCTAGCGCAAACCTTTATTATAAAGGCAGCAAAAGCATGATAGATCAAACTCCTTCGTTGATACTGTTGTTAAAACAGTTACAGCGAGTCCCTTATTTAGCTTCTAAAAACTTATATCGAGTTGCACAGTACTTTCTTGAGCTTGATGATGTAGCAGCTGAGCAATTTTGTAAAGTGTTACTCGATGCTAAAAGTAAACTGAGTAAGTGTACTCTTTGTTGGTCTTGGAAAGAAAATGACAAAAACTGTTATTTCTGCACTGCACCTAAGCGTGATCAACAAATAATTTGTGTTGTTGAAACATGGCATGATCTTATTGCTATTGAAAAAGCAGGCGGGTACAGCGGAGTGTATCACGTATTAGGTTCAGCTATTTGCCCCTTAGAAGGTATTGGTCCTGAAGATATAACTATTAAGCCACTTATCGCGCGTGTTCAAAGTGGTTGTAAAGAAGTGATCTTTGCTTTCAATCAAACGCCTGAAGGAGAAGCTACAGCAGCCTATATAGCTTCTAAGCTTCAAAGCTCTGGTATAACTATTTCATGCTTAGCTCAAGGCCTTCCTGTAGGCTCATCGCTTGAATATATGGATAAGCTAACGGTGTTTAAAGCACTTTCAGAACGAAGACCATTTTAAAAGAGAACAAACTCATAGACAAAAAAGCTCTCTTTTAAAGAGGGCTTTTTTATGTAACCAAAGAAAACATTTGAGCTTGTCTAAAAATAATTTCTATGGTACAATAAGAAAGCTGCAATACAGCAGCAAAACTATATCACTCACTAGTACTTAACGGGTGTTACAAGTACTCTCTCTTTTTTAAATACAATCAAATCTCTTTTTATTATGGAAAGGAAGTATCATGGTTTTAACAATGATCTCTCCTGCAATGCTGAGCATAATTGCTGCAGTTACTGGACTTTTAACGCTTGTGTTTGTAGCCTCTCGTTATAAACGTTGTCCCTCAAATAAAATACTTGCTGTTTTTGGTAAAGTGCAAGGCAACTCGTTTGTTCAATGTATTCATGGTGGCGGTGCCTTTGTATGGCCCTTAATTCAAGATTATGCTTTCTTAGATTTAACACCACGCACTATACATATACCGCTTAAAAGTGCTTTGTCGTTACAGAATATTCGTATCAATGTGCCTAGTACGTTTACTATTGCTATTGATACTTCTCCTGAATGCATGAATAATGCAGCTATACGCCTTCTTGGGCTAAGCAATCAAGAAATAGAGCTTATGGCAGTAGAGATTATTACTGGGCAAATGCGATTAACGGTAGCTTCATTAACTATTGAACAAATAAATCAAGACAGAGAAAGCTTTTTATCTGCTATTAAAAATCATATTGATCCAGAACTTAATAAAGTTGGTTTATCTCTTATAAACGTAAATATTACTGATATTACCGATGAATCTCACTACATTGAAAGTATTGGTAAAAAAGCAGCTTCTCTAGCAGTAAACCAAGCTAAAATTGATGTAGCTGAAGCTGAGCGTCGTGGTGAAAGTGGAAGAGCAGATGCTGAAAAAGAGCGTCGTATTTCTGTTGCTACCTACAATGCCCAAGCAGTTGAAGGTGAAAATGAAGCACAAGCACGTATAGCTTCGTTTAATGCAGATTTAGCTCAAAAAAAAGCTGAATATACAACTAAAGCAGAAGTAGCCGAGCAGACTGCTTACGCACATATTCAACATGCTAAAGCTCAAGCTGAACTCAAGCGCTTAGAAGCTGAGCAAATTGTTCCTAAAGAAATTGAAAAGCGTAAAATTGCTATTGATGCTGAAGCTACAGCTGAAAAAATGCGTCGTGAAGCTATAGGCCAAGCAGAAGCTATCTTATCTATTAGAAATGCTGAAGCAGAAGGTATTCAAAAAACACTTGATGCAAAAGCTGAAGGCTATACGCGTTTAATTAAAGCGTGTGGTAACGATGCACAAGCGGCAGCTACCATGTTAATGGTTGAAAAACTTGAACAAATAGTCAGCCTGCAAACTGAAGCTATCAAAAATATAAAGATTGATAAAATAACGGTATGGGATAGTGGTTCTGGTGATAAAGGTAGCTCAACTGCTAATTTTATGAGCAACATGGCAAAATCTTTGCCACCTCTTCATGAGGTTGCTGCTATGGCAGGTATTAATTTACCACAGTATTTAGGACAATTAAATCCTGAAACTAACACAGCAACAGCTAAAACAGAACACAAACAAGCTAAAAAAGAAAAAGAATTAGCGTAACTTTTCTAAAATAGTAAAAGATAAGAGCTTTTAGATAATTCTAAAAGCTCTTATCTTTTTGATTTTTTAGTCTATTAGAGCCCCTTGAGCTTGTTAAAAGCATTAGTGATCATTTTAAATACAGCATCAGCTTGAGGGTTATTAAGATTTTTATCTGGATGCCATTTAAGTCCCAAGGTTCTATATGCCTTGCTTATGTCAGCCTGGGATGCTTCTGGAGCAACATTAAGTATTTCTGCAGCAGAAGCGTCTTTGTAAAGGGCTAAGGCTTTTTGTGCGTCTTTAGGGTCAATTTGTGTTAAAGGTGTTCTTTTAATAACGGGTGCTAGTTTTCTGTAGTTTATTACTTTTGTGGTAATGTCGCTTTCTTTGACGTTGTTGCCTAGCGGGTAACCGCGCTCAGTTTTTCCTCTCAAGCCAAATAAAGGTCCTGATTGAGGGCCAAATACTAATTTGTTATTTTCAGCTGTTGCGCGAACATAGATGGTTTTACCAGGTGTAAACTCATACAAATAAACTGATAGAGGTTTATTTATTTGAGGCTCTTGTAGAGAGAGTATAAGTTGGTTTTTTTTGTTTAAATCAAGAGTTGCGTAGGTATACTTGGTAGAATCGAGCTTAAGTAAATCGTAATTTTTAGCTTCATCTTTAGGGTTGATTGTCGATTTACCTAAACTATAATAAATAGGGGTACTAAGCTTATTCCAAAGTTCAAAATTAGCATCAGCTTTGCCTGAAGAGCTATAAAAAAATAAAAGTGCCGTAGTTACAAGTAAATGAGATAGCTTCATGATTTCTCCGTCAGTTTATGTTAAAATTATAAAAAGCTCTTTTGTTTTAAATATGACAAATAGCATATGAATATGTCAATAATAAATAATAAGTTAACCCATATAACGAGAGACCTTTATGCATAAAGATTTTAGTATAGTAAAAAAACGACGCCAAGAGTTACTGCATGCCCTTAAAAAAGAGCATCCAGACAAAAAAGGTATAGTGCTTCTTTTTGGCGCTTTTGAACAAGAACGGTACCGTTTTCGTCAAGAAAGTTCTTTTTACTATTTAACAAATATAGAAGAGCCAGGTATAGCACTTACATTAGAACTTGACGGCATGGCTCAGGTGTATATACCACAATACAGTGAGTCGCGAGCTAAATGGGTAGATTCTTTTCTGTTAAATGCGTCGGCTAATGTACTTGCAAACATGGGTATTGATAAGCTTGAGCCGCTTGGTGAAGCTTGCAAGGGGTATGCACTTTCAAGTAATTGTAATACAGCTGAGTATACTCATCTACTTAGTTTTATAAAAAAACAGATTGCCCAAGGCAATACTATTTTTACCCTTTATTCAGGTGAAAATTATAAGGAGCAACGCTTAATTTTAAACAGCTTGTCCCTAGAATTGCCTGAACTTAAAAATAATGTAGTAGATATCAGTAGTATAGTTGCTAATATGCGCCGTACTAAAAATCAAGCTGAAATAGAGCTTTTATATGGGGCTATAGATTGTACTATGTCTGCTCATGAAGCGGCAGCGGTTATCATAGAAGCAGGTAAACAAGAATTTGAAATACAGGCAGGTCTTGAGTTTGTTTTTACGCAATCAGGAGCTCAACCCGCTTTTCCTTCGATAGTCGCTAGTGGTAAAAACGGTACTGTACTCCATTACACGCGTAATACAAGTACGCTTGCTAAAGGTGACTTGGTGGTTATAGACGCAGGTGCTGAGCTTGACTATTACTGCGGGGATATTACAAGAACCTATCCTATTTCGGGCACATTTACTAAAAGGCAACGAGAAGTCTATACTGTTGTGTTAGAAACGCAGCGTTATATAGAAGAATTGGCTAAGCCTGGTTTTTGGCTATCTAACAAAGAAAAGCCTGAAAAATCTTTGCACCACATAGCACAAGCTTTTCTAGAAAAGAAAGGGTATGGTAAGTACTTTACTCATGGACTAGGGCACTTTTTAGGTCTTGATGTGCATGATGTAGGAAGCTATACAGAGCCTCTTAAAGAAGGCGATGTGATAACCCTTGAACCCGGTATTTATATTCCTGAAGAAAGATTAGCTGTTCGTATTGAAGATAATTACTGGGTTGTTCAAGATGGCATTCTCTGTTTAAGCGAAGAACTTCCTAAAGATATAGAACTTGTGGAAGAAATGATGGTCGAATCTGATGATGAAGACTATGATTACGATGAAGATTATGATGACGAAAACTAAAAATAAAGAAGTTAATTAAAACAAAAGACAGGTGTAGCTACCAGCGTTAACTACACCTGTCTTTTGTTAGTTACTAGCTTTGTTTCGTATATATAAAATTAATAAAGTAGTAGCTAATCCTGCAATAAAAGCACCAGTAACACTCAAGGTAGGACTATAACTACCAGTAAGTCCAACTATAAGCAAAGCTAAAGTTGTTCCTGCAATAGCAGGAGTAACATAGCCAAACTGTGTAGCAATATGATCAAGGTGATAAGCCCCTGAGCTTGTTGAAGACATTACCGTTGAGTCAGCTATAGGTGATACAGGCCCTCCTGCAACTGCTCCTGAAAGTAACCCCCCCATAATGGGGCCCAGCAAAAAAGCTGATTGGGCATCAATTGGTAATGATTGTCCGGTAGCTGCCGTAATAATGGGCACTGCAAGCGGCATCATAATCATTATTGTTCCCCAAGCAGAACCAATAGAGGCTGCAATAATAAGTGCGGTAAAAAAGATCATTACCGGTAATAAAAAGGTGGGAATTGCTCCCAAAACTAAATGAGCCACGTATTGACCGGCTTTTAGATCATCTTTAAGTAAGCTGCTAAGTGTCCAGGCAAGAAGCAAAATAAATAAAGAATTTTTCATAAGCATAAAGCCACTAACGCTTATATTTTTAAAATTATGCAAGGTTAATTTTTTTTGTAAGGCTGCTATAAGTAGTGTCAGGCTTAGAGTGATTACGCTTGCAAAACAGAGTGAAAAAAAGATATTTGCCTGTTGTAACGCAGTGCCAAAAGTAGCATTGCCGCCTAGCATATGCCAATTACCCGAATACAGAAGAAGTGCAAATACCAAACCAATAAAAAGACCTATTGGCCCAAAAAAATCAATAAGAGAGCCTTTGTGGGCTGGATCTTGAGTTATTTGAACTACCAGCGGTTGTTTTCCGCCAAACAAGTTGCCCGTACGGTCGGCTTCATGCTCCTGTGCTTTCATACTGCCAAAAGAGATGGAACGTGCAACAATAAAAAATGCACTGGCAACTATAAAAAAGGGATAAAATAAATAAGCAATAGTATGTAGGTATACACTAAAAGGATCAGCTTTAATAAACGTTGTAAGGCCGGGTTGCTCAGAAACGCCTGCTGCTTGTAAGTTAACAAGTATCATTGCAGTCCAGCTAGAAGCAGGAATAATAACACATAAGGGTGCGCTCATGGCGTTAAGCAAAAAAGCTAATTTAACACGAGGTAGAGCAAACTTGTCCGTTAGGGGTCGCATAATACTTCCTACAACTAAACTGCTTAAATAATCATCAATAAAAAAGCACATTGAAAGAAGCAAGCATACAAACTGAGTTGCTTTTTTAGTATGTAATCTCCGTTGAAGCGTAGTAATATAGGCAGCAATGCCACCAGAATGGGTTATAAAAGAAATAATTATCCCGAGTGTTATTAAAAAAACAAATGTATAAAAATGATCAGGTGAACCTAAAGGACACCAAATCTTTTGTATATCTGTTTCTCTATAAAGACGACAGACTATAAGCTCCACTGTTGCTACAGGAGAAAAAGAGGTAGCTAATGCTGCAGCACTAACAATGCCAGTTGCTAAAGATAAAAGAACGTTGCGCGATATAAGAGCAACTATAAGAACTAACAGGGGTGGAAAAAGTACAAGCCATGCAGGCATAAAAACTCCATAAGTATAAGTTAAGAGTAGCGTAGTATTAGTGTGGCTTAATAAGCCAATTGTTGTAAATAGAAGGGTTAAAAAAGCTGTCAATACAGCAGAATAGGATATATGCGCTAGGAGCGCTTGAGAAATACGTAAACAAGAAAGTAAGTGAGAAAGTTCTGCATAAGATACTAAAAGTAGAGTAAAAATAAATAAAATAGAGTTATTAATAAGTGTAGCAAAAAGAAGCCAAATTGCAAGACAAAGAGATTCTTTTATGCTATAATAACTAAAAACAGAATATATTAAACTAACTATAAGTTAGGCTGCATTTGACGATTTTGCAGTTTTTTTGTTAATATAGAATATAAAGAGTTTCTTACTAATTTCTAATTTTACTTTTTTGAAGACAAAGGTTTTCTCATGGCTGATATGAATAAAGCATACTTCTTGCGTAAAGAAGATCAGAGCCCTCGCTGGCGCGTTATCGATGCACAAGATCAAATTGTGGGTCGTTTAGCAACTCAAATAGCAGATGCTCTTCGTGGTAAAGATAGAGCTAACTATACACCGCACAGTGATGCTGGTGACTACGTTGTAGTACTTAATGCTAAAGGTCTTAAGTTAAGTGGCAATAAAATGGACCAAAAGATCTATGAAACCTATAGTGGTTGGATCGGTAACAAAAAATATATCACTGCTAAGCAAAAAATGGCAAAAAACCCAGCTGAAATTATTGAACTAGCTGTTAAAGGTATGTTGCCAAAAACCAAGCTTGCACGTCAACTTCTTAGAAAGTTACGTGTGTATGTAGGTGCTGAGCATCCTCATGCAGCTCAAATTGCAGGATTTGCTGAGTAATTCTTAAATCCAGAGCAAGTGCAAAGTTATAAAAAAAAAGCCGCTTTTAAAAGCGGCTTTTTTGCATATCAAGTATTAACTATTTTTAAAAACCAAGAAGAGTAAATATGTCTCGGTAAGTCAGGTAGACAACAAGTGCCATTACAAGCAACCACGTAGCATAGTGGATTTTATAACGAGTCTCATCTTTTAATGGTTTACCTATAAGAGCTTCAATGGTAAAGAATAATGCTTGACCACCGTCAAATATAGGTAATGGCAACATATTAAATACCGCTAAGTTTATACTAATAAATGCAAGCATAAATAAGCATACTTTATAGCCCCCTTTAACGCAGCTTGTTACTTGAGCTATCAGCATAAGTGGACCACCAAGACTTGCTTGTGCTTTTTTAAAGCCTTTAAAGATACCAAACAGCTCTTTAATCATATTCCACGTGGTTTGCCAGCCTTCAGAAAGCGCTTGGCTTAAAGAAACTGCAGGTGTATGCCAATAAACACCAAGTAGCGGTGTTGCTGCCTTATTGGCAATAGGGGCTGCAAGTTCTAGGGTAAGTGTTTGTTTTACGCCGTTACGTTCAATTTCTACTGGTGTTTGCTTGCCCATAAGCGGAGTAAGTTTTTCCGTTACTTGCTCTATAGTAGTTACTGGTTGATTATTAATGCTGATTATTTTATCATAAGGCTTAAAACCTGCTTTAGCTGCAGGCAAATTTTCTGCTACAGTATCAATAAAAGGAGCTCTTGTTTTACAAGTAGAGCCAACACAAGGTCCACCAACATAAAATAAAAAGCTTAATGCGGCGTAAGCAAATACTAAATTAAATAAAATGCCGCCAAACATAATAAGCATTTTTTGCCAGTAAGGCTTTTGATTAAAAGAGCGCTCGTCAGTACTGTTAGCATATGCTTGTTCTCCTTGACCAACTTCTGCTGATCCAGCCATTTCTACATAACCACCTAAAGGAATAGCTGATATAACAAAGTCTGTGTCCCAGATTCGCTTTTTAAATAAGCGAGGGCCAAATCCAATAGAAAACGAAGGAGTATGAACGCCAAATAGTTTAGCAAAGATAAAATGTCCTAATTCATGAAAAAATATAAGAAAACAGACGCCCAAAAGCGCTATAATAATTGAAGGCAAATTGTAAATAAGCATAAGTAAATCCATCGGGCATTCTCCTTGATAATTTGACAAATAAGATATTTTATGTTTTACTGCAATGATAACTTACCCAGTCTAATAATGCAAGTATATTTTCCGCTTTATTCTTTTCACTTGAAAAAATCAACAAAAAAGTTATACTATTAATAATTCCCCATATTCGTTTATCAAGTACAACCATATCGGATAAACTCAACGGGACCTTTGTCCTCATTTTTGTGGATATATACATTTTGAATTGTAGCATAGGTAATAATCCTGTATACTAATAACATTAATATGTTCAATTTAGTTTTTCTTACACGTATGATCGTTTATAAAACAAATCATCATACAGAAAATGAGAACACAAAAATTGTAGACACACAAAATTAAGAGACTAATTTCTTAAAAATAATTTTTTAACTATTTATACCGTAGGTGGTTAGGTATGCCGACAATTAATCAGCTTGCTCGCCATGAGCGTCCAAAAGCTAAAACAAAATCGAAAAGCGCAGCTTTAAAAGGGGCTCCTCAGGCGCGCGGTGTATGTACACGTGTTTTCACTACTACACCAAAAAAACCAAACTCAGCGTTACGTAAAGTAGCACGTGTTAAGTTATCAACAGGTATAGAAATTACTGCTTACATCGGTGGTGAAGGCCACAACTTGCAAGAGCACTCCGTGGTACTTGTACGTGGTGGAAAAGTAAAAGATTTACCTGGTGTGAAGTATCATATTGTTCGTGGTGCACTTGACTCAGCTGGTGTTGAGAAAAGAAGACAAGGTCGTTCACTCTATGGCGCTAAGCGTCCAAAGAAATAGGAAGATAGTATATGCCAAGGCGTAAATCCGTAAACTTTATTCGCTCTGTAGGTCAAGACCCACGTTATGGCTCAGAGATAGTTCAAAAATTAATCAACGTTGTAATGTGGCGTGGCAAAAAAAATGCTGCACGCACTATAGTGTATGATGCAATGGAAATTCTTACTAAAAAAGTTGGTGGAGAACAGGAAAAAGGTCTTACTTATTTTCTTAAAGCTCTTGATCAAATTATACCAGCAATTGAAGTTCGTCCTCGTCGTGTAGGCGGTAGCGTATACCAAATTCCTATGGAAGTTCAGCCTCATCGTGGTCGTGCTTTAGCTATGCGTTGGTTAATACATGCTGCTGCTTCACGTCCTGATAAAACAATGGGCCTTCGCTTAGCTCATGAG
Source organism: Candidatus Dependentiae bacterium (assembly GCA_013821315.1). Classification (NCBI taxonomy): domain Bacteria; species Candidatus Babelota bacterium. The sequence continues at coordinate 10,267 of JACDHA010000016.1, forward strand.
CTTCTTGACGCTCATGAAGGACGTGGTACTGCAATTAAGAAAAAATTTGATATGCATAAAATGGCAGAGTCTAATAGAGCATTTGCTCATTATGCATGGTAACAAAGGAATTGTATGAGTAATCCGCTAGAAAAATACAGAAATATAGGTATCGCAGCACATATTGATGCTGGTAAAACTACGGTTACTGAACGCGTACTTTTCTACACAGGTATTTCCCATAAAATTGGTGAAGTTCACGAAGGTGAAACGACTACCGATTGGATGGAGCAAGAAAGAGAGCGGGGTATTACTATTACCTCAGCAGCTGTTGCTTGCTCATGGAAAAACTACTACATAAATATTATTGATACCCCAGGCCACGTTGACTTTACTATTGAAGTAGGTCGTTCATTGCGTGTTCTTGACGGTGTAATCGCTGTATTTTGTGGTGTAGGAAGTGTACAACCTCAATCAGAAACTGTATGGCGCCAAGCAACTCGTTATAAAGTGCCGCGCATTATCTTTGTTAATAAACTAGATCGTATTGGTGCTGATTACTTTAAAGTAATTAAGGATGTAAACCACAAGTTACGTGATGGTAATGCCATTGCTATGCAACTTCCTGTTGGAGCATCTGATGAATTTACTGGTATTATTGACCTTCTTACACAAAGAATGGCTACTTTTAGTGGTGCTGAAGATAAAGGCTCAGTAGTCTCTTGGACCGATATTCCTGAAGAATATAAAGATCAAGCTGAAGAACTGCGTTTAAAAATTGTTGAAAGAGCAGCAGACTTAGATGATGTTTTAGCAGAAAAGTTTTTAAACGAACAAGAGATAACTCTTGAAGAAGTTAAAGCTGCTTTGCGTAAAGGTACTATAGAACGTAGGGTAACACTTGCTTTTTGTGGTAGCGCATTTAAAAACAAAGGTGTACAATTACTATTAGATGCAGTAATTGATTATTTACCGTCACCTATAGATATTCCAGCTGTTATAGGAACTCTTCCGGGCAGTGAGGAAACAGCTGAACGTGAACCAGATCCTAAGGCACCATTTTCTGGACTTATTTTTAAACTTATGGCTGATCCTTATGTGGGTATATTAAACTTTGTACGCGTTTACTCTGGTGAATTAAAATCAGGCTCTTACGTATATAATAGTACTAAAGGTACCAAAGAACGGGTAAGTCGTTTAGTTAAGATGTTTGCTAATAAAAAAGAAGAAATTGATATTCTCAGAGCGGGCGATATCGGTGCAGTAGTAGGTGTTAAAGATGCTTCTACTGGTGATACCATCTGTGATGAGGCTCATCCTATAATTCTTGAAAAAATTGACGTACCTATTCCAGTTATTTCAGCTTCAGTTGAGCCGAAAAACAAAGCAGATTACGACAAAATGACGCAAGCATTAAGAAAAATGACTCAAGAAGATCCGTCCTTCCATTTTACGTTTGATAAGGAAACAAATCAGACAGTTATTAAAGGAATGGGCGAATTGCATTTAGAAATAGTTGTTGATCGCTTGAAACGTGAGCAAAAAGTAGAACTGGTACAAGGTAAACTACAAGTAGCGTTTAAAGAAACTATCCAAAAGCTAATCGAGGTTGAAGGTAAATATATCAAGCAATCCGGTGGTAAAGGTCAGTACGGTCACGTATGGTTGAAAATGGAACCCCTACCTCGCGGTACTGGTTACCAATTTGAAAATAAAGTTGTTGGTGGATCTATTCCTCGTGAATTTATTCCTGCTGTACAAAAAGGTCTTGAAGAAGCAATTAACACAGGTGTGTTAGGTGGTTATCCTGCAGTTGATATGAAGATCAGTTTAACTGAAGGTTCATATCATGATGTCGATTCCTCTGAATTGGCGTTTAAAATGGCTGCTAGTATGGCATTTAAAGCTGGTATGGCTAAAGCTGACCCAGTGCTTTTAGAGCCTATTATGAAAGTAGAAGTTGAAACACCAGATGAGTATATGGGCGATGTAATGGGTGATTTAAGCTCACGCCGTGGTCGTATATTAGGTTCAGAGTCTAAAGTAGGTACAACTATTGTACTTGCTGAAGTACCACTTTCAGAGATGTTTGGCTATGTAACAGTGTTGCGTTCGATGACTAAAGGAAGAGCAAGTTCTACAATGGAATTTGAATGCTACCGTGAAGTGCCAAAACATGCTCAAGAATTAATTTTAAAAGCTGTATAATAAATCGTTTTAATAACTTAAGTGTTGTCCGGAGATAACGATGGCAAAAGCTATATTTGAGCGCAGTAAGCCTCATTTAAACACGGGTACTATTGGGCACGTTGACCATGGTAAAACTACATTAACCGCTGCAATTACCAAAGTTCTTGCAGACCAAAATAAAGCTTGGGCTGAAGCAAGAAGATTCGATCAAATTGATAATGCTCCAGAAGAAAAAGCACGTGGTATTACTATTGCTATTTCTCACGTAGAATATCAAACAGCTAATCGTCACTATGCACACGTAGATTGTCCTGGTCACGCTGATTATGTTAAAAACATGATTACCGGAGCAGCTCAAATGGACGGAGCTATTTTAGTGGTATCAGCTGCTGACGGTGCTATGCCTCAAACACGTGAGCATATCTTGCTTGCGAAAAACGTAGGTGTACCTGCACTTGTTGTGTTCTTAAACAAAGTAGATATGGTTGATGACACTGACATGCTTGAAATGGTTGAAGAAGAAATTCGTGAACTACTTACCAAGTATGGCTTTCCTGGTCAAGAAATACCTATCGTTCGTGGTTCAGCTGTTAAGGCTCTTAACGGTGATCAAAGTGAAATAGGCTCACAGGCTATTATGAAATTAATGGACGCTGTTGATTCTTATATTCCACAACCACTTCGCGAAATTGACAAACCATTTTTAATGGCTGTTGAGGGTGTATTCTCTATTCCTGGACGTGGTACTGTAGCTACAGGCCGTATCGAACGTGGTAGAGTTAAAGTTGGTGAAGAAGTTGAACTTGTAGGTTTTGGCGATAACAGAAAAACTACCGTAACTGGTGTTGAAATGTTCCGCAAAGAACTTACTGAAGGTCAAGCTGGTGATAACGTAGGTCTTCTTCTGCGTGGTATTAAAAAAGAAGAAATTGAACGTGGCCAATGTCTTACTAAAGTTGGTACAATTACTCCGCATAAAAAATATAAATGCGAGCTTTATGTACTCGGTAAAGATGAAGGCGGTCGTCACAGTCCGTTCTTTAATGGCTATAGACCTCAGTTCTACTTCAGAACAACAGACGTTACTGGTATCGTGACACTTCCAGAAGGTCGTGAAATGGTTATGCCTGGTGATCATGTGAGTGTAACTGTAGAGTTAATTGCTCCGATTGCTATGGAAAAAGACCAACGCTTTGCTGTTCGTGAAGGTGGAAGAACTGTAGGATCTGGTATTGTTACAGAGATTCTTGACTAATTATAGGTTGATACATGAAAAAACAGAAAATTCGTTTAACGCTCAAATCATACGATCATCAATTGTTAGACAAAGCGGTTAAGCAAATTGTATTAACTGTTAAAAGGACCGGGTCCCATATTATGGGACCTGTGCCGATGCCTAACAAACAACGTATTTTTACTGTATTGCGTTCACCGCATATTGATAAAAAATCACGTGAACAATTTGAGCTTACCACGCACAGACGTATTTTAGATATTGTTGCACCCTCAGACGCTACTATGGATGCGTTGATGAAACTAAATATTTCATCAGGGGTCGACGTTGAAATTAAGTGACAGAGAAAGGTCAGTTAAATGGTAAATGGTCTCTGGGGTAAAAAAATCGGTATGACCCAGATTTTTTCAGATGAACAAAAAGTTGTTCCAGTTACAGCAATTGATGTTTCTCATTGGTTTGTTACTCAAATAAAAACCCTTGAAAAAGATGGTTATGCTGCAGCTAAAATGGGACATCTTAAAAAGAAGTATACTGGAGAAGTATTCTCTCATGATTGGCTAAAACAACCTAATAAGTATTTTAGTGCTTTCAAAGAAGTACGTATTCAAGATGCTGCATCTGACTTAACTGTAGGTCAGCCCGCAGATGTAGCCGCTATTTTAAATAAAGGCGATAACGTAGATGTATTTGGTATCACTAAAGGTGCTGGATTTCAAGGTGTTGTTAAACGTCACGGATTTTCTGGTGGACGAGCAAGCCATGGTTCAACCTTTGGACGCTTTACAGGATCGTTAAGCTTTATGAGAAGTCGTGGTCGTGTTATTAAAGGTAAAAAAATGCCTGGACACATGGGTGTCGATCAACAGGTGATGAAAAACCTTGAAATTGTAAGAATAGAACCCGATGCTCATGTAGTATTAGTAAAAGGTTCCGTTCCTGGTAAATCAGGTACGTTATTATTTATGAGAAAGAGTAGGTAAGCAATGGCAGTTAAAAATGCTGACGGAACTATGCTTGCTCAAGTTATTGCTCCTCAAGATTTACAACTTTCACCAGATCAACAAGCTCTGATAGCGCCTGAAGGGTTATCCCAATGCGTACGAGCACTGATGCAAAATTGGCGTCAAGGAACAGTAGCCTGTAAAGGTCGTTCTGACGTGGCTTTTTCAAATAAAAAGCCTTGGAAACAAAAAGGAACTGGTAGAGCACGTGCAGGTTCTCCTCGCTCTCCATTATGGCGTAAAGGTGGTGTAACTTTTGGACCACAACCGCGTGTTAGAACACTAACGGTGCCTAAAACTCTAAGACGTGGTGTATGTAATACATTGCTTTGGAATTATTTAAATAATGAAAAAGTAATGAGTTTAAATTGGGTTGCTCAAGAAGCAGCACCAAAAACAGCTCACGCATTTAATGCTCTTAAACAAGCAGGACTTGCTGATAAAAAAGTACTCTTGTTTGTAACTAATTATGATGCGGCTACCCATGCATCTTTTAATAATATTTCCAATGTAAAGATGCTGTTATTTGATCAAGCAAATGCTTATCATTTGGCAAGCGGTGATTACTGGGTATTTTTAAACAAAGACATGGATGCCTTTAAAGAAATGGTCAGCGCATGGATTTGACATTATATGATATCATCAAAGGTCCTCGTATAACTGAAAAAGCTTACCAGCTTAATCAGAATTTAAAACAATTAGTGCTTGAAGTTCACATGCATGCTAATAAAGCTCTTATTGCTGAAGCGTTAAAAAAACTTTTTAACGTAGAAGCTGATAAGATACGCATTGTTCTTTCAAAAGGCAAAAATCGCCGTGCTGGACGTCATAAGATCACAGGTAAAGACAGAAAAAAAGCCATTATTACTCTTAAAGAAGGCTATTCTGTTGATCTTATGGGACTTTCTCAGTCTGCAGCAGAAAGACATGAGCAAGCTCAATCATCAAGCAGTGGAGCATAAAGGTAAATTATGGCTATTGTAAGCAGAAAACCGCGCAATCCGTCGTTGCGCTTTCAAACATATGTCGATACTAGCGACTTAACTAAAAAAGCACCTGAGCGTAGTCTTACTAAAGGATTGAGCAAAAAAGGTGGCAGAAACGCTTATGGTCGTATTACTGTACGCCATCGTGGTGGTGGTGCTGCACGTAAGTATCGTTTGGTAGATTTTAATCGTTATGAACGTGATGTAACTGGCAAAATTACTGCTGTTGAATACGATCCAAATCGTAACACACGTATAGCATTAGTGTTTTATCAAAATGGTGCAAAAAGCTATATTTTAATGCCTCAAGAGCTTAAAATCGGTGACGTAGTAGCTGCTGGTAAAAACGTAGAAGCAAAAGTAGGAAACTGCTTGCCTTTACGCAATATCCCTGTTGGTTTTACTGTTCACAACGTAGAAATTAAGCCTGGATCAGGTGGTAAATTTGCTCGTAGCGCAGGTACTTCGGTGCAATTAATGGCTAAAGCCGATAATTATGCAACCTTAAGAATGCCTTCTGGTGAAATGCGCATGGTGCACTTGGATTGTTTTGCTACCGTAGGTACGTTGAGCAACCCTGATCATAAGAATATTTCTATCGGTAAAGCGGGTCGTACTCGCCGTTTAGGTATTCGTCCTACTGTACGTGGTATGGCTATGAACCCTGTAGATCACCCTCATGGTGGTGGTGAAGGTCGTTCTAAGTCTGGTTCCCACCCTGTAAGTCCATGGGGTAAAGGCGCTAAAGGTACTCGTACTAGAAGACGTAAGAACCCATTGATTTTAAGAAGAAGAAGACCATAATTATTAGTATAAAGGTAAACTATAATGGCTCGATCTGCTAAAAAGGGACCTTTTGTTGATGACTCACTTTTAAAAAAAGTTGAGCATGCTCGCGCAAGCACCAAAAGGGACGTTATTAAGACCTGGTCTCGTCGAAGCATGGTAACACCAGATTTTGTTGGTCTTACTATTGCTGTACATGATGGGCGTAAATTTGTTTCTGTTTTTGTAACAGAGAACATGGTAGGTCACAAATTAGGTGAGTTTGCTCCGTCTAGAACGTTTAGACTACATAGTGGTCAACGTAAAGCGGGAGCAGCTGGAAAATAATCTCAAAAATTGTATAATAGTATAGTATAAGGCATCGTATGGATAAACAGACAAAGGTCAAACAGGCGTCATCAGAGAATTCTGATAAAGTACAGTTTGTAGCGAAAGCTCGCTATATTCGATACTCGCCTTATAAATTAAGACCTATAGCTGACGTTATACGTGGCAAAGATGTAGTGTACGCCTTAAATTGGCTTACTACTTATCGTACGCAACGTGTAGAACCGATCAAAAAAGTACTTGAATCAGCAGTAGCTAATGCAAAAAATCTACAAAACGTAGAAACATCAGCTCTTGCTATTAAAGAAATACGTATTGATCAGGGTCCAATTCATCGCTATTTTAAGCCAGGTGCAATGGGTCGTGCAATGGTTCAGCGTAAACGCATGAGCCATTTAAGTGTTATTTTAGAACCTAAGAACTAAGAGGCGTAGTGTGGGACAAAAGGTTAACCCGATAGGGTTTAGAATAGGCATATACCGTGATTGGAGCTCCCGTTGGTTTGCTCGTCGCCAAAATTATGCAGAATTGCTTTTTGAAGATTTGGAAATTCAGAAATATATTCGAAAAGCATTACCTGGTGCTGAAATTTCAACTATTGAAATTGAAAAAGCTGGTGATAATCTTCGTGTTATTATTCACTCCGGTCGTCCAGGTGTAGTAATTGGTAAAAAAGGTCAAGAAATTGATTCTTTACGTAAAGATCTAGCTCGCCTATTAAAGCGTACAAACGTTGAAGTATCTGTTCAAGAAATTAAAACTCCTGAACTTGATGCTACTATCGTTTCCAAAACTATAGCTGAGCAGTTAGAAAAACGAGCAAGCTTTAAGAAAGTCATGAAAAAAGCCGCTACAGCTGCAATGAAAGCTGGAGCACTTGGCGTAAAGATTAGATGTGCAGGCCGACTTGGTGGCGCAGAAATCGCACGTGATGAATGGATTCGTATAGGATCAACTCCTTTGCATACTTTGCGATCTGATATTGATTATGGATTCTCCGAGTCACATACTACTTATGGCGTTATTGGCGTTAAAGTATGGATCTGTCGCGGCGAATACAAATTAGTATAAGACTTTATTAGCTTCGAGAGATTAAATCATGTTAATGCCCAAAAAAATAAAGTACCGTAAAGTACAAAAGGGAAGAAAAGGCGGTTTATCTAAAGGCGCAAGAGATGTTGCTTTTGGTGAATTTGGCCTACAAGCAGTGGAAGCTGCTTGGTTAACAGCACAGCAAATAGAAGCTGTGCGTGTAACTATTTCCCGTAAATTGAAAAAAGTTGGAAGACTTTATTTAAGAGTGTTTCCAGATAAACCAATCACTAAGAAACCTGCTGAAACTCGTATGGGTAAAGGTAAGGGTAACGTAGAAGGTTGGGTAGCTGTAGTTAAAAGAGAACGCGTCATGTTTGAACTTGGCGGTCTTGATGAAGCAACAGCTAAACAGGTATTTAAAGCAGCAGCCTACAAGCTGCCGATGAAAACCAAGTTCGTAAGAAGACCTAGTGCTGATATATCAGTAGTAGAGACTCAAGTAGAACATACTGTAGAGCAAAACAATGAGTAAAGTAAATACAATGAAAAAAGAGCTTCAAGGGCTCGCTGCTCAGGATCTTGCTGTAAAAGTTGATGCATTGCAACGTGAGCTTTTTAGCTTGCGTCTCCATACAGCAACCTCACCAGTTAAAGATAACACGCAATTTCGTAAGCTGCGTAAAGACATTGCGCGTGCGTTAACGTATTTACGTCAAAAAACGTCGCAATTAGGTTAATAAAGGCATTATATGGTTGATACACAGATAACACCAAAACGCGTTCTGACAGGCGAAGTAATTTCTGATAAAATGGATAAGACTATAGTAGTGAAAGTAGAACGTACTTACACTCATCCACGCCTTCAGAAAGTGATGCGTATAGCAAAAAAGTATAAAGTACATGATGAGTCTGAAACAGCTCATGCGGGTGATTTAGTAGAAATCTACGAAGGTCGTCCAATGAGCAAGACAAAATATATGTATTTAGCTCGTGTTGTAAGGTCTAAAAATCCAAGCAATCCAGCTTAATAACTAGGACAATGTTATGCTTCAAAAAGAATCTTATTTAGAAGTAGCCGATAATTCTGGAGCTCAGCTTTTACAAGTAATCCATATATTTGGAAGTACCGGTAAAAGATATGCTCGACTTGGCGATAAAGTAAAATGCGCCGTTAAAAAGGCTATTCCTGGCGGTCAGGTTAAAAAAGGTGACGTGGTTGACGTAGTTATAGCACGCACTCGTAAAGAAAACCGTCGCGCTGATGGTAGTTATATCCGCTTTGGTGACAATGCAGGTATTATTATCAAATCAGTGGAAGACAATACGCCTATTGGATCCCGTGTGTTTGGTCCTATAGCAAGAGAATTACGTGCTAAAGGTTTTGATAAAATAGTATCGTTAGCACCTGAAGTTGTATAAAGGATAGACACACATGTTACGTATTAAAAAAAATGACACGGTAATTGTTCTTACGGGTAAAGATAAAGGCAAACGTGGTACTGTACTTGAAATAGTGCTAGATAAAAATCTAGTTAAAGTAAAAGGTATTGCTGTTGTAACTAAACACGTAAAAGCAAAACGTCAAGGTGAAAATTCAGGTATCGTTAAACAAGAAGGTTATATTAACGCTTCTAACGTAATGCTGGTTTCACCTGTTGATAATCAACCGTGCCGAGTAAATTTCAAAACACTTGAAGATGGTAAAAAAGTTCGTGTATCTAATCGTACTCAACAAACTATCTAAGTGATATAGGTTAAGGATAAGAATGAGCAAAGTCGTTCAAAACGCAGGCACTAAATCACGCCTTCACGAAACATACACTGCGACTTTGCGTCCACAATTACAACAAGCACTTGGTCTTTCTAATATTATGGAAGTGCCAAAGCTTAGAAAAATAGTAATTAACGTGGGCGTTAAAGAAGCTGTTGCTGATAGCCGAGTATTAAATACTGTAACTGCTATGCTTGATAATATTGCTGGTCAAAAGTCAGTAAAAACTCTAGCACGTAAATCTATTGCAGGATTTAAAATACGTGAAGGTATGCCAATCGGCGCTATGGTAACATTACGTGGTAAGCGTATGTATGACTTTTTGGATAAACTAATTAATTTAGCACTTCCAAAAGTACGTGATTTCCAAGGCTTGCCAATAAAATTGGATGGTCGTGGAAGTTATAACCTTGGTATCAAAGACTGGAGTATTTTTCCAGAGGCTGATACTAACGCTGAAAAAACATTTGGTTTAAATGTCACGATACAGACAACGGTAATTAATGATACTCATGCTTTTGAGCTTCTTAAAAGTTTTGGTATGCCGTTCCGTAAAGCAGTCGTAAGGTAAAAAATGGCAAGAAAAGCGTTAATTGAAAAAGCAAACAAAACTCCTAAGTTTGCAGTAAGGCATCGTAACAGATGTAAATTATGCGGACGACCACGTGGATTTATCGGAATATTCCAAATGTGTCGACTCTGCTTTAGAGAACTTGCATCCCGTGGGGCATTGCCAGGCGTAAAAAAAACAAGTTGGTAATTTCAAAGGATCTTAATGTCAGTTGATACAATAGGTGATTTCCTAACGATAATACGTAATGGCGTATTAGCGTCAAAAAGAGAAGTGGTTGCACCCTACTCAAACTTAAAGTATGAAATAGCTCAAATTCTCAAAGCTGAGGGTTTTGTTCGTGATGCTTTAGTACAAGAAGGTGACGATAGCCACAAACAGATTAAACTATCACTTAAATATGTTGATGGTGAATCTGCTATTCATGAAATTAAACGTATAAGTACTCCTGGACGTCGAAATTATAAAGGCGTCGCCAGTGTTAATCCGGTAATTGGTGGTCTTGGTATTACCATATTAACTACCAATCGTGGAGTAATAACAAATAAAAAGGCTCGCCAACTTTCAGTAGGTGGTGAAGTTCTTTGTACGGTCTGGTAAGGTACTGCTATGTCAAAAATCGGTAGAAAACCTATAGATATAGGTGGCGCACAGATAGAAGTTAAAGGTAATGAAGTTCATTACAAAGGCAAAAAAGCGTCCGGTGTTTATGTAATACCCTCTCTTTTAGCTATAGAACTAAATGGTAAAGAACTTAGTTTAGTGCCTCAGCAACAAACAAGCGATACTAATAGAGTATGGGGTTTGCATCGTGCATTACTGGCTAATAAAATTACCGGTGCTGATGTAGGCTTTGAAAAACAAGTACGTATAGTGGGGCTTGGTTATAAAGCATTACTTACGGGAACAAACATACAATTTGCTCTTGGTTTCAGTCATAAAATCGATTTTCCTTTACCACAAAATATTACCGTGGAAATCGATAAAAGCGGCCAATTGATGACATTTAGATCTTCTGATAAAGATCTTTTAGGTCAAGTATGTAGTGATGTTCGCTCGTTACGTCCACCAGAACCGTATAAAGGTACTGGTATTCAATACGTTGGTGAAGTAATTAGACGTAAAGCTGGAAAAGCTAAATCATAATAGATGTGGAGCTAACACGTGTCTGTAGAAAAAAATATAGCTGCACGTACACAAAGAAGAGCACAACGTGTACGTCAACGCTTGAAAAATGGGGAATCTCCTCGTGTTTCAGTGTTTAGAAGCTTAACTAATATTTATGCTCAAATTATTGATGATAAACAACACAAAACCCTTGTAAGCTGTTCATCGTTAGAACTTAAAGATCTAACAGGTGATAAGCAAGCAGTAGCGCGTGCAGTTGGTTTAGAACTTGCACAGCGTGCTTTAAAAAATGGTGTAACAACCGTTGTGTTTGACCGTGGTCCCTTTTTATACCATGGCAGAGTAAAAGCGCTTGCTGAAGGTTTGCGTGAAGGTGGATTACACATATAATGTTGTCGTAGGAACATAGAATGGCAGAAACAAAAGAATTCGTAGATAAAGTAGTAAGCGTAAATCGCGTTACTAAAGTTACTAAAGGTGGAAAAAGATTTTCTTTTTCAGCTTTTGTAGTTTCAGGTGATCAGCATGGGCGCGTAGGTATCGGACTTGGAAAAAGTCGTGAAGTATCGACCGCAATTGCTAAAGCTACTGCTTTAGCTCGTAAAAAAATGATTACTATAGCATTACGTGGTACAACTATACCTTATAACGTTGCTGGTAAACACGGATCTACACGAGTAGTTATCAACTCAGCCTACAAGGGCACAGGGTTAATAGCTGGTGGTGCAATGCGTGCATTACTTGAAGCAGTTGGTGTAAAAGATGTTCTTGCTAAATGCATAGGCACATCACGTTGTGGTCAAAACGTAGTAAAAGCAACGCTTAATGCTCTGTCTAAGTGCAGATCAGCAGAACGCATTGCTCAGCTTCGTGGTAAAACAATTGAGCAAGTAGTGAAAGGTGATGATTATGTCAATGCTGAGTAACTTAGTCTCAATAGTTAAAAAACGTAAAACGATAGGTCGCGGCGGTAGTCGTGGTGGCACTTCAGGTAAAGGTAATAAAGGTCAAAAAGCTCGCTCAGGCGCGCATATTGGCGTACTTTTTGAAGGTGGCCAAATGCCACTAACTAGAAGATTACCAAAACGTGGATTTACAAATGCTCCATTTAAAATAACTTATGAAATTGTCAATCTTGTACAATTAAATACTATATTTGATAATGGTGCAATTGTTACCAAAGAAGCTCTTATTGAAAAAGGTGTTATAAAAGCTGGTAAAAAAGCTTTAGTTAAGGTACTTGGTAATGGTGCTCTTGACAAGAATCTTATTGTGCATGCTCATGCTTTCAGCAAAACTGCAGCACAAACAATATCAGATAAAGGCGGAGAAGTTCACGTAATAAAGGAGAAGTAAGTTGTGGTTTTGCTCAAAAATTTCGGAAATATATTTAAAATTCCGGAGCTCACTCGTAAGCTGTTGTTCTCTCTCGGTGTCTTAGTAGTATCCAGAATTGGGACGTTTATACCGGCGATCGGTATCAACGTTCCACTTTTAGCCGAGCATATGAAAAGTGCTAAAATATTTAGCGGATTATTGAGTTATTTTGATACCTTCTCTGGTGGTGCATTACAGCAATGTACTATTTTTGCTCTTGGTATTAGCCCCTATATTACTGCTTCTATCATGATGCAAATGCTTAGTATGACGGTTCCGTCTCTTGAGCTTCTCATGAAAGAAGGAGATTATGGGCGCAAAGTTATAAATCAATACACGCGATATTTAGCCTTACTGTTAAGTATTGGTTATGGTGTGGCTTATGCCTTGTATTTAAATAACGTTAATGCTACCACTACTCCGGGGCTATTAGTATCTCCAGGACTAGGGTTTACTTTGCTTTTTACTTTGTCACTTACTGTAGGCTCAATGTTTACTATGTGGCTTAGTGAACAGATTTCTCTGTTTGGCATTGGTAACGGTAGCTCAATGATAATTTTTGCAGGTATTGTTGCTCGTTTTCCTGGATATTTTATAAAGATACTTACCCAGTTACCTACGTATAAAAGTCTTTTAGTGTTGCTCTTATTTTTAGTTATAGCAGCAAGCATTGTATTTTTAGAAAAGGGTGAACGTAAGATTCCTGTTCAATATGCTCGACGTATTATTGGTCAACGTGTCTATGGTGGTCAAAGCACTTATATACCGTTTAAGATCAATACAGCTGGAGTGATGCCTGTAATTTTTGCATCATCACTTTTAAATATTCCGCTTTTTTTAGTAGGTGTTTTAGTAGAGCGCTTTACCTGGCTTAAAGTTGTATCAAATGCATTAAATAGTGGATTATTATATAATGCACTTGAATTTGCTTTGATCATATTTTTTACTTTTTTCTATACAGCAATCGCCTTTAATCCAACTGAATTAGCTGATAATATCAAAAAAAGTGGTGGTTTTATTCCTGGAATTAGACCGGGCAAACAAACCGCAGATTTCTTTGACTTTATATTAACTCGTATAGGCTTAGTTGGCGCTGTTTATTTAGGCGTGCTAGCTATTGCTCCTAACGGTATAGAATATTGGTTAGGATTACGTGATATCGGTGTGGTGATTGGTGGTACTTCTCTATTAATTATGGTCGGCGTAGCATTAGAAACGTCAGCTCAGATAGAGTCTTATCTTATTGAACACCGTTATGAAGGTTTCTTGACATCAGGCAGAATGAAAAGTAAGGTTGCACGTTGAGCCAATTACATAAAGATATAGTAATTTTTCTTGGTCCACCTGGTTCTGGTAAAGGTTCATTGTCACAATTATGTGTTAGGCGACTAGGATGGATGCAGTTTTCTACAGGTAATCTCTGCAGAGAGCACATTGCTAATGCAACAGATATAGGAAAACAAATAGATTTTGCTATAAAATGTGGTAAACTTATTTCTGATAGCCTTATAATTGAAATGGTAGAAGAATGGCTTCGGTTGCAGTTAATGCAACCGCGAGCAATAATTCTTGATGGTTTTCCACGTACAACAGTTCAAGCTACTGCTTTGCATAAGCTTTTGAAATCTGATGACTTTAAAGATGTAAATTTGCATGTAGTAAAAATGAGTGTTCCTGATGAGCGCATAATAAAGCGCTTATCAGCTCGGTTAATTTGTCGAAACAACAAATGCCAAGCGGTTTACTCATTGCATCCAGAAGCGTCTTTAAAGCCCAGACAAGAAATGGTATGCAATGAATGCGAAGATATTTTAGTACGTCGACCAGATGACGAAGAAAATGCTATAAAAGAACGTCTGCTTATTTATCATAAGCATGAGTTGGATCTTATTAATTTTTATACAAGTGTTGATCAACCTATTACGTTACTAAATGTAGAGCGATCACTTGAAGATGTGTACGCTCAACTTATTAATTGTGTAGGTGTTGAATTTTCATGATTACTATTAAAGATAATCAAGCTATTGAAAAGATGGCTACAGCAGGTAGACTGCTCGGCCAAATGCTTGAAAATATAAAAGAATTATTAGTACCTGATATATCTACTCTTGAGCTTGATACCTGGATAGCAAGTTATTTAAAACAACATAATTTAGTGTCAAGTACTAAAGGATATATGGGGTATAAACACTCTAGTTGTATATCAGTAAACGATGAAGTAGTACACGGTGTACCTCAAGCAGCTACGAAGTTAAAGCAAGGTGACCTTGTTAAAATTGATGTATGCGCTGCTTTTAGTGGTTATTGTGCAGATATGGCTCGTTGCTTTTTTATAGGCAGTGCATCTGTTGAAGCACAAAACTTTGTTGCTACAGCTTATAGTGCTCTTGATAAAGGCATTGAAAAAGCTGTAGTAGGTGGTCGCTTAACTGATATATCAGCTGCTATCCAAGCAGAGGTTGAGTACTATAATTATGGCATAGTAAGAGAGTTTGCTGGTCATGGTATTGGCAAAAAGATGCATGAGGATCCTGAAATATTAAATTATGGAAAACCTGGGTGTGGACCTGTACTTAAAGCAGGAATGGCTTTTGCTATTGAGCCTATGATTACTATGGGTAATCACCGTATTAATATATTGCGCGACGGGTGGACGGTTAAAACTGTCGATAAAAGCTTGGCTGCTCATGTAGAAGATACGGTTATTATAACTCAGCAGGGTCCAAGAATCATAACAAGATTATAAGGCTATAAGGTAAAGATCGTATGAGTACGAATCCAAAAGATGATGTAATAAGAGTTGATGGTATTGTTAAAGAAACACTACCCAATGCTATGTTTCGAGTTGAAATTGAAGGTGGTCACGTTGTTCTTGGACACGTTTCAGGTAAAATGCGCATGAACTACATTCGAATTTTACCAGGAGACAAAGTCGCTCTTGAACTTTCCCCTTACGATTTAACCCGTGGCCGTATTGTATTACGGTATAAGAGCTAGCATGAAAAGCTAACACATAAGGTACAGCACAATGAAAGTAAGAACATCAGTAAAAAGAATATGCCGCGATTGCCGTGTGATTAATCGCGAAGGCATTGTACGTGTAATTTGTAAAAAAAATCCTCGACACAAGCAACGTCAAGGTTAATTAAGAGGGCGCTATGGCTAGAATAGAAGGTGTTAATCTTCCTCGTGAAAAACGCATTGAATATGCATTGCCGTATGTTTTTGGTATTGGATTAAAAACGGCACGCGACATTTTAAATAAATTAGAAATCAATCTTGATACACGTGTTAAAAGTCTTTCTGATGAAGAAGTAGCTTCAATACAAAAAGAGATCTCTTCAGGATATGTTACTGAAGGTGACTTGCGTAAAGAAATCAGACTTAACATTAAACGTCTTCAAGACATTGGATCATATCGTGGTTCACGACATAAAAAGTCATTACCAACACGTGGTCAAAGAACAAAAACCAATGCTCGTACACGTAAGGGACCACGTAAAGCAGGTTCAGCGGTAGCATTAAAACGTAAAGTAACTAAAAAATAATAGTATAATTTTATAGTACGTAGCGAAGGATAGAATGACCTACAAGAAAAAAACTAAAAAAGTAAAAAGACACGTTGATTCAGCCGTAGCTCATGTTAAATCAACGTTTAACAATACGCTTGTATCTATTACAACACCTGAAGGTGATGTATTGTTACGTGGTAGCTCCGGCAGATTAGGCTTTAAGGGCGCTCGTAAGGGCACTCCTTTTGCTGCAGCTCAAATTGCTACCACATTAGCAAAAGATATGGTAGCTCTAGGGATTAGAACCTTAGAAGTTAACCTACAGGGCCCAGGAGCTGGACGCGATTCAATAGTTCGCACATTCCAGTCTTCTGGAATCAATGTTTCGGTGTTGCGTGACGTAACTCCGTTACCACACAATGGATGCCGAGCTCCTAAAAAGCGTCGCGTATAATTAGTAAGTTTGTATAGTTAAGAAAGATAGAGCCACATGGAAAGAAGATCCAACGTAAATGCAGATCGTTCTCAACAGGAGCAGCAACAACGCAGCTCAAAACGTCCACGTAAAACGTCAGAGTATGGACGTCAGTTAGAAGAAAAACAAAAAGTAAAAGAAATGTATGGCATGCGTGAAAGCCAATTTAAACGTTTCTTTGCAATAGCTACTCGTAGTCAAGTTGCAACTGGTGAAAGCCTTTTAAGCTTGCTTGAGCGTCGTCTTGATAATGTTGTGTTTCGTATGAAGCTTGCTTCAACGCGTGCACAAGCACGCCAAATTATTGTTCATGGCCATGTTTTGGTTCAAGGCAAAAAAGTGTATTCACCGTCTTATTTAGTAGTTGTTAACGAAGAAATATCACTTGCTCCTAACGTAGCTGAAAAAGCGGGTTTTCTTGAGCAAGTTATTGATAAGCGTTTAAGCTCTAACGTAAAAGTTCCTGATTGGATGGAACTTGATAAAAAAGGACGTAAAGGTCGTATTTTGCGTTTACCAGTACGCTCTGACGTTCAAACTCCTATTGAAGAGCATTTGATCGTAGAGTTGTATTCGAAGTAATTTGATGGCGCCATTTTACTTATACTTAATTAGTTATAAAGGAAATGGCGATACGTGTTAATGGTTAAGGTTCAGGAGATTTAATGTCTAAAAAGAAGTATCAACCCTTAACAATTCCACGGCTTAGTTGGAAGAGAGAAACGTTGAGTAACACTTTTGGTGAACTCGTCGCCCAACCGCTTGAGCCGGGATTTGGAATTACTTTAGGGAACGCTTTAAGGCGTATATTATTAGGGGGCGTAGAAGGTTCTGCGGTAACAGCGGTTATTATCCAAAATGTTAATAACGAATTTTCTGCACTTGAAGGTATTGTTGAAGATACTATGCAAGTGGTGTTAAATATTAAAGGTTTGGTAGTTCGTAATAGTACGGGTGAACCTGGTAAAATGACACTTAACGTTACTGGAGAAGCTGTTGCCAGTGCAGCAGATATCGTTACTGATGAGCATCTAGAAATAGTTAATAAAGATCATATTATAGCTCATGTTGCTCAAGGTGGTACGCTTACTCTTGAATTTACTGTTGAATCAGGGCGTGGCTATCAAGCGGCACAGTGGCCGGTAGGCAAAGCACTACAAGAAGATAATACTATCTATGTAGATGCAATGTTCTCACCAATAAGAAATATAACATTTGATGTAGAAAAAACTCGTGTTGGTCGTGATATCGATTATGATAAGCTTACTATAGCTGTTGAAACTGATGGATCAGAAACACCGGTTGATGTAATGCATTATGCAGTATCATTACTACGTACACAGCTTGAGCATTTCTTGTTAACGGTAGAAATTCCTTTCAATGAAATTTCTGCTGTACCTGAAGAAGAAAAGCGTGAGCAACAACCACAAGTAGAAGAGTCTCTGCTTAAAGGCATTCCAGTCGATCTTCTATTAAAGCCAATAGACGAACTAGAGCTTTCTGTAAGAGGCCATAATTGTTTGGTTAATGCGGGTATTAAAAGAGTGATTGATCTGGTAAATCTTACAGAAGATGAAGCTCTAAAAATTAAAAACTTTGGACGTAAATCCTTTAACGAAGTAGGCGAAAGCTTAAAGCCTTATGGCTTATCTTTTGGTATGAACATAAAAGAATCTGACGTTAAAAAAGCACTTGAAAATAAAGATAAGGAAGCAGATCATGAATCATCAAAATGGTAGAAAAAAACTAAATCTGCCTACAGCGCATAGAATCGCCATGCTGCGTAATCAAACTATTATGCTTATTGAACATGGTCATGTGGTAACAACTAAAGCACGTGCTAAAGAATTACGTCGCTTTGCTGAAAAGTTAGTAACACTTGCGCGTGAAGGTAACAACTTTAATGCGCGTCGTCGTGCTAAAGCTATATTGCCTTATAAAGAAGAAGCTCTTGTTAAGCTTTTTACTGATATCGCTCCTCGCTATATTCATCGTCCAGGTGGATACACACGCATTATACCTTTAGGTAAACGTATAAGCGATACAGCTACTATAGCAAAAATTGAATGGGTATTATAAGCAGTCCACTTGATCAAAATCAAGCACTTGTTGAACGTATCAAAGAGCAACTAACTACTATACGCCCTTTAGTAAACTTACATGAGGGTGATATAGAGTTTGTCTCTTTTATTGACGGCGTAGTCTCCTTACGACTACATGGCGCTTGCGTCGGCTGTCCTCTTTCTTTCTATACGCTTAAGCTTGGCATAGAACAGCAACTTCAAGAATCTATTCCTGAAGTACGCGAAGTCGTTGCTGTAGATTAGTAAAAATAGCTCCCAATCAGTTGTTTCTGTTGGGAGTTTTTTTATGCCTTCTCTTCTATTAATTCAAATTATAATTTTTCAACCGGTTGACAATGGCTGTGTATGCTGTACATTTGCTATTATAATTACAACTATTATAGTTAAATAAATATACGGGGACACTTCATGTATAAATCAACTAAAGCATATATTGCTCTAGCTTTATTTTCTTTAGCATTACCGCAAGCTCAGCTTAGTGGGATGCAATCTAATTCCAATAGCGCAGTATCACATAATGCTTTAAAGAAAAGATATGACTTTTTAGAGTCTGAAGCTCAAAAGAATTCTGATCAGGTAATGAGTCTAATAGTGACCAAACAATCTCTTAAACAAGCACAAGCTTTAGGTGCAAAAAGTGCAACTGATCAAAAACTGAATAAGATTAATGAAGAAATAGCACAACAGCTGAGTACCGGTAAGCGCATCTTAGAAAATTTAGATTATACTGCCGAAACCCTTAAAAAGACACCTGTTACAATAAATGATCAACTGCAAGAAAGAAGAGCTCAATGGATTGCCAGGCAACCCCTACAGAGCGATAGTTTTGAAGATCTTTTTAAAGCTTCCGATGCTCAACATTCTGCTGCAGTGAGTACAATAGGGCATGATTTAAGAGCGGTTGGTAATGATCTAAAAGCAATTCAAAGTAAAGTAATAGAGCAACAGCAACAAGCAAATACGCGAAGGCAAGAGCTCTTGCAGCAGTCTAGGCAGGATCTTGATAGCTTACACGCTCTTATTGCAACACCTGCACGTATACAACCTCAGTCTAGTGTGCTGAATGTTCAAGCAGCTGCACAACGAGCACTTCCGCAGATTAACTCTATTGATGTTGTTGAGCCATTAAGAAACGTGCTTAGTGAAGCACAACAGCAACTTCAAGCCGCTCCTAGTGAAATTCAACCGAATTTACCTCTAGTTAGAGCTGGTCGCTTATTAGCTGACGAAGCAGATGATGAAGATAACAACGGGCTATTAGCACTTCAAAAAATTCAGTATCTAGGAAATTATATAAAAGATACTGTTAATGAGCATCGCTATATAACTGCAGGAGTAGCAGTAGGTGTAGGTGCAGGAGCTTTATATGCCTTTAATAAGCCTGTACGAGAAAAATGTAATAAAACGGCACGACAAGCTAAAGACAAAGTAAAGGCTACTTGGCAGGAGCTACAAGAGACTAAAGTTACAGCAAAAGGTGCTGCTGGATTATTAAGCCTTGCAGCTATTATTGCTTTTACAAATGCTCATCGCGATGTAGTAGCTACTTCTACAGCAAGTGCTTATAACTATGTAACGAATAATAAAAAAGCTAGTTTAGCTACGTTAGCTACTGGAGCAGCGCTAGCTGGTTTACTTAGGTATGCTTTTTATAGAAAAGATCTAGTAGATGCTACGCGTGCTAAGCATAAGTTAATACAAACTACCATGGCTAAATTTATCGATTCTTTAACGTTACCTCAGTGGGCATACTCAGGCATAGATAAGGTAATTACAAGAGCTTACTATACTCCTGAAATTTTAAAAGCGAACACAGATTTGTGGAGTGCGCTTTCTGAAGATCAAAAAGCTTTAATTAATCAGTTAAATAATTAAATATACCTGTATATAAAACTATGAAAGTTTTACTATGACTCAAAAGAAAATGTTTTTTAGTATTGTTTTAAGTTTAGCGTTTCTTAGTAATAACTGTGCTCAAGCAGCAGATCTTACAACGAGCAAAGCAGCTTTTTATGTAAAGAAAATGTGTGCTAATCTTAAAGCAACTACGTATAGTGGTTTAAGTAAAACAAAAGCTTTATTGTATAGAGGTAAAACTAAAGTTGCTCAACCAGGTGATTACATAATTACTCGTGGTATGGCTGTTAAAACCGTGGTAGCTGCTGGTGCACTCTATGGTATAGCACGAGGTCTTCAAAAGCTTAGAAAATAGCATAAGCTATAACTAGTAATAAGTTACGCTCTTTTCAAGATTATGATACTCTATATACTTAACAATTAGACAAATACTTAAGGATTGTATGAATAAAACCAATAAAAAATTAGTTATAGCATTAAGTGTAGTAGGTCTTCTAAGCATGCCAATAAACATGCGTGCTCATGGTTTTTCTGCTCTGTCTTCTAAGTTTAATTCTAAGCTTAGCTCTAGTACAGTTTTTTTTATTATGCTAGGCAGCTATATAACTTATAAGCTGTATAAACGTTATCAAACAACTCAAGAACAAGAAATTGAAGAACAAGAAATTCAAGAGCAGCAAGAATTAGCTGTAGAAAACGAATAATTTAAAAAGCTTTTTTCTGTTATAAAAGTTTATTATTTTAGTAACTAGTTATTACTTAAGGGTTGTATGAATAAAAGCAATAAAAAATTAATTATAGCATTAAGCATTGTTGGCATACCTGTTAGCATCAATGCCCACTTTTTTAATAAAAAAGTAGTTGCTACAACAGGTGTTACTGCAGGCGTAGCTTTAGCCGCTCTTGCTTATAAAAAACGGCAAGCTCTTAAAAATGCAGCAATAGCGACTAAAGAAAAAACAGTTGAGCTTTACGATAGAGCAGTATTTGCTGCCGGAATTAAAGTTTTGGAATGCCAAGAATGGTGGCAAGAGTTTGATAAAACTCCATTAAACTATGCTGACATTACAGCAGCTACTGCTTTTTGCGGTACAGCATACGGTCTTAAAAAGCTTGATGATACCTATAATGTTGGTCGTAAAATAGTTAATGCAACTAAAGCTACCGCTCGCGTAACTTCTGGCTTGATAGGTACTATAGCTAAAGCAACACCTGGAGTAGTTTATCGTAACAGCACAGAAGCTTGGGCGTATGTAAATTCTCATAAAACACAAGTGGCTGTTATTACTGGTAGTTTAGGGGCAGCCTATATCTTATGGCAAATTGGCAAAAGTGTTAATGCCGATAGACAGCAGAATTTAACAAC
>JACDHA010000017.1 GCA_013821315.1 Candidatus Dependentiae bacterium
TCCTAAGCATTTAGTCCATCATAAATGTATTACTGAAGCTCAAGTAATACAACGCCTGGCTGATAGGTTTATGGAGAAAAAAAACAATAAATCTTTAAATAGTTGTACTGCTAAAGAAAAAGATAAGACTTTTACCTCCGTATATAAGGATCGTATTAATAGAATCGATTATTTAGTAGACCTACAGACTAGATTTAAGCGAAGGCCTAATTATAAACTAAGTGTTGAACAATATAAAGATGCTATGAATGATATAGATGACACTTTATTTGAGCATGTACATAGTGATGGTGAGGAATTTTTTGAGCTCATTACCACGTTAATTAAAGCAGTTGATAGCACATTGCCTGAGATTCGTGCTTTTAATCACAGCTTATTAATCTCAATGATAGATCAAAATAAAGTACCTGTAGTAAAGCACTTGCTTGAGGCCGGTATTGCTTGTACTCTACTACATCTTAATCATGCAGTAAGCTATAAAAACTTTGAGATGGTTAGTTGCCTACTTAATTATAACAACGAAGTTATTCCTCAATATTTAGCTCGTAATAAGCTTGTAATTGAAGCTCAAAAAAGGCTAACTGTGGTTGCTAAGAGTAGCCAGATAAAAAATGACGTGTCCTTAACTCAAGTTAAAGACCATGAGTGCCAAAATAGCAGTGAAGATATAAAGCAAGATATAGTGTATTTAAATCAACCTGATGAAGAAGGCCGTTTAAGAGCGTTAAGAAGTGCACTTAACAATAACCCTGGGTATAAATTAGATGATAAAGCTTATAAGCAAGCTCTTCGGGATATAGAGATAGCTGTAATTAATGATAGACGTTTGGCTCGTGATAGAGATTTTGATACTTTGATTGCAGAAATAGTTAAAGCAGGTGATGCCACATTACCTGAAGTTCGTGTCTATAATACAAAATTTCTATGGTTTATAATAAGAAATCACAAAACAGACATATTAAAGTTTTTGCTTGAGTTAGATACTGTTGCTCCTAGTACTTGTTATAGCTGGGCTGTCGATAATAATAATCTTGAGGCTATTGGGTATCTCTTTAATCATTGTGTAGCTATTCCTTATCATCTAGTTCACCATGCTCTTATAGATAAAGCTCAAAGACAAAGAAATATCTGTAAAAATAACCAAATTAAAGAGAACAATTGTCAAAAGATTGATGAAGGTATAAAACAAAATACAGTTTATTTAAAGGTAATAAATGGTAAACCTAATCCAGAGAGCCGTTTAGAAGCGCTTAGAACTAGACTTAACCAAAACCCACAGTGTAGATTAGATGCTAAAGAGTATGAGCAAGCTTATAATGACACAGATAAAGCTTTACTTAACCGCAAAATCCTAGACAATGACTTTCATGAGCAGTTTTTTAATGATACAGATAAAGCTTTACTTAAGCGTAAGTATGCGGATTATGACAGCGATTTTGATTCTTTAATTGTAGATATAATTAAAGCAGGTGATACTACATTATCAAAAGTTTGCTCGATTAATACACAGTTCTTAAGGTCTGCGATAGATGCGCAAAGATTAGGTATAATAAAGGCTGTGCTTGAAGTAGGCACTGATTGTCCTAGAGAACATCTTCTCTTTGCAGCGAAAGAAAGTAAAGATCCCGAGATTGTAGACTGTCTACATAGAGCTTGTGGCATTAATGTTATAACTGAATCTCAATATAGGCAAAGTATACTTGATAAGTATAATGAGAAGCTAAACGACAGAGCTTTAAGTAACCCTACAGGTAATTACAGAGATGATGAAAGAAAAGATAGTGCTTATCCAAAGCTTGTTAATGACACTGAAAAAGCTAAAGGGCAAGAGTCACTGCATTCGGCTGCAGTGAGAGATGACAATGTTGAAAGCAAAAACCATTTAACAAAAATAAAAGCTGTGCTGGGTCGAAGCTCTAAACAGAAGCTAAGCTTTAATGATTATATGCGGGCAATTAAGTACTTAGTTGAACAGAAAGATGAAACAGATGAATATAAAGATGGCGCTGCTGATTTTATCACAAAGTTACTTCAAGCAGTTGATGGTACATTGCCCGCAGTTCATAGTCTTAATGCACAACTCTTAAGCTCTGCAATAAACTCTAAAAAGATATACTTAGTAAAGCCGATGCTTGAAGCAGGTGCTAATTGTAATATACAACATCATATTTGGGGGCTTCCTCTTGAGTGTGCAGTGAAGGCTGGTGATCTTAAGCTTGTTTGCTATCTGCTTGTTTATGATGCAGTTATACCTCCACATTTAGCCTCGAATGAATATGTAATTCAAGCGCAAAAAGTGCTTACTAAAATTATTAGTACTAATAAATATGTTGCTCTGTACTATATTACAAATCTTAGTAAAAAAACGACCAAAGCTAGACCTATTTCAGCTACAGAGTGTAGAGCTAAAGAGTCTATGAAAAGAAAGCTTATTATTGATGTAGAAAA
This sequence comes from Candidatus Dependentiae bacterium, assembly GCA_013821315.1. Lineage (NCBI taxonomy): Bacteria > Candidatus Babelota bacterium. The sequence goes on from JACDHA010000017.1 coordinate 2,449, forward strand.
AGCTTTATCTTGAATGTCGTTAACTAGCAGATGATTTTATTGAGTTTATGTGTGACAAAATGTGTAATGTGCTATTACAGACAGCTTTACTGTTAGGACAAGTTAAATCTGTGTACCATCGTGGTGCATTGTTCCTATAAAATACAAAATAATAAGCGTTTTTTTAAGGCCAAAAACACCCCAAAAATGCTGCAATTACTTTTAGGCCTCTAAGTAGATTTACTAGAATTTAATTTAACTATGTCAACTAAAACTTCGGGTGCTATTTTTTAATGTAGTAACTACCATTAACAATAAAACAAAAAAGGATCTTATGAAATTGTGCTTATATACCCTCATGTTAAGTGTATCTGTTTTGTCTCCACTGTATAGCGCACACTGGGATGATGAAGGTGAGGATCGCTATATTGAGTATAATAACAGACAAAGTCGCTTAGCAGCAGTAAAAAATATATTTAGTCATAATCCTCAGCACAGGCTATTGGGTAAGGATTATAAACAGGCCTTGGATGATCTATTTTCAACTGAGGGTTGGGCTTATAAACAAGAAATTTGTAATTTAATCAAAAATATAATTAAAGCAAGTGATAGTTCCTTGACTGAAGTTCGTGCATATAACACCTATTTCTTAAAAGTGGCAGTGCTCTGGAGAAATTTACCTTTAGTAGAACTTTTGCTTAAATTAGGTACTGATTGTAATGTGCTTTATGAAAAGCGGCAGTCTCCTCTTGACCTTGCAGTGGGGAATAAAAACCTTGCGCTTGTTGGCTGCTTACTTGCATATGGAGCAATTATACCTGAGCATTTAGCTGGCGATAAGTGTATAATTGAAGCTCAAAAAATACAAAATATGGTTATTAAGGCTGTTCGAAGCGATGACACTGTAACTTTAAGTAATCTTTTAAAAAAAGACATCTATATAAACAATGAAGTTAAAGAATACATGTATCAAAAACTTATTAAAGCTATAGAGCAAGATTCAATTGAAGATTTAAGGTTTTTAATTAGAGGTGGTTTTAGCCTATCTGTTTGTGATAAAATAGGTAATACACTGTTGCATACAGCTTTACAACTAGGAAGTGTAAAATGTGTACAGTATCTTGTTGCATTTTTACACATAAAATACAGAGCAATAAACAGTTTTTTAAATAAGGTAAATAAAGTTGGTTTAACACCAATTGGTATAGCTGTAAACAGCCCAAAAATGCTACAATTACTTTTAGGTCTCCAAGCGGATTTGCCCGAGATTGATTTAGCTATACCTGCTAAAAGCAGATGTACTATTTCTTAAGTCTGTTTGTTGTTTATTTAGGTTATGCTGTAAATAACCCAGACATACTACAGTTGTTGTGGGATTTAGGCACTATAACCTAAGTGTTCTTACATTACAATAGTTCCCCTATATAAGAGCTAAATGTATTATCTCTTAAAAAGAATTCTATCTAAACTAAACATAGCAAATTAATTACATACCAATTAAAAGGATTTTATATGAAACTATTTTCTTCTCTTTTAGCCTTAAGCTTTCTTGTGGTGCCTTTAGCTTACGGCATGAACACTACTAAACCACTATTACATGACATCGATCAAATATTCTTAAAATATGTAACTGATATAGAGGCTGCTTGTAATGGCACTATGAATGGCACTATGGCGGGTATAGGATTTTGTGTAAGAGACTTTATCTCTAATAATCAGAATGCTATTGATGCCCAAGATCACGGGGGATTTACACGTTTACATTATGCTGTATTTTTACGTAATATTGAAATAATTCGGTTACTACTTGATGCTGGTGCTAATGCTAATATTGAAAGTACAATGAGACAAACACCCTTGCTTTTCTTTTATACTTGTCTGGTAAAGGGTTCTCATGTTACTTCTACAAGAGCTCACATAAAGAGTAATAGAGAAATAGTAAACTTACTACTTTCTCATACAACTAGTCTAAATAAACAGGATGCTGAGGGTGGTACTCTTTTGTCATATGCGCTAAAGACAAGTTATGATAACGATGTTCAAGGCGATATTTTTTACTCAGTATTAAAGGCAATGCATGAGGAGAATGCTAAAAAAGATCCGCTTTTATTACATGAAACAAGGACAAATTGTGAGCAGGAGATTGAGCAGTTACTTTTTGCTGGTGCCGCTGCTATTCCTGTAAATTTATTGGATGATCCCCTACTTATGAAAGCTCAGCAGCGTCAAGGATCACTTCTACAAGCTATCCAAGATAATGATAGTAATACTATTGCTGCTCTTTTAAAACAAGGTGCTTATCAAAACCAGACTGTTACGAATTTTTTACAGCAACAACTATTTCAAATCGTAGAGCAAGACGATGTTGAAGCATTGCGGGATTATATTTTGAATGGGTTTACTCTTTTTGTGCTTGATAGAGCAGGTAACAATATAGTCCATAGGGCTGTACAATCTAAGAGTATACAAGTTATTTGTTATCTAAGTGCACTTCTACATAAAGTAGGTAAGTTAAATAATTTTCTGCTTAAAAAGAATAAAGCAGGAGTTGCCCCAATAGATTTAGCTATAATTGATCAAGATATAGTAAAATTATTTTTAGGTATTGCTAAAGATTTACCTGCAAGTAAAAGCTGGTGCACTATTTCTTAAGTTTAACAGCTTGATCTAAATTACTATAAAAAGAGAGTGCACAAGCACTCTCTTTTTTATACTTATTTTCTTAAAATATAGTTTTCCATACGGACAGGTTTTTCTGCTGTTGCTAAAGATACTAACGTTATATTGATTAAGCTTTAAGCTTATTCGATTCGTTAAATTTTATGATGGACAAGAGATAAATGGTTGAATCGAAGGATTTATTGCTTCAAGAAATCTCGTTAAATTATCTAAGCTAGGAACATGTTTGCCTTGCTCATATTGAGCATAATCATTAATTGACTTTGTGTTTAATAAAGCTGCAACTTGTTCGAGAGTTAAGCCATGTTTTTGCCGTTGTCTTTTGAGCATTAAAGCAACTAGCTTTTTAGACTCTTCTGATGAAATAAATACTATATTACCAGATAGTGTCACATGTGCGTTAAAATTGACGTCGTCTACCAAAAGCTCAATAGCATCTTTAACCATTTCTGGTATCTCTTCTTTTGTTTCTGCTTGTACCATAAGGTCAAGGATAGGTATAGTGCATAACCAAAACTGATCTTTTCTGCTCTTGCAAACTTTTCCTGCTACTCTCATAGTTATCCCTTTACTGATCTTTGAGCTGTTTTTAAGATTTTTTTGGCTAAAAGTTCGTTGATCTCTGGATGACGTGGAACGGCTTCTTCATGATCACCATTAGTCCAAATATCGTGCTTAGATCCGTTTCTCTTGAGCCGCCATCCTAATTTAGACAGCTCTCGTTCTAAATCTCTTTTTTTCATCAGTATAACCCAGTAGATGCACTAGCCTTTATTGTTTAATTTACATGTATTTATGTAAAAAGTCAAGACTCAAGACTTTCGATGGAATAGTATATTGTTATTCATTTGTCATAGTGTATCTCTTTTTTATTTTCTTAAAATATAGTTTTCCATGCGTACGGGCTTTTCTGCTGTTGCTAAAGATACTAACGTTATAATAGTTAAGCTTATGATAAAGCCTGGAAGTAGTGGCATAAAAGAGAATCCTAAGTGTGGCCAAATTATACCTATAAGGCCTCCCGTGAGCATGCCTGCAAAAGCACCTTCTTTAGTTACATGAGAGCCATAAAGAGCTGATATTACCACTGGAGCAAAAGCTAAACCTAGTCCAGACCACGCATAGCTTACTAAATCGTTAACTGCGCTTGTGTTATTGTAGCTTATAGCATAAGAAAGCACTGGTATAGCCATAACACAGCTACGAATAAGCCATAATGAGCCCTGAGGACTTAATGGCTTGGTAAATAAACGTTTAAATAAATCTTCTGATACTATGGAAGCAGCGGCAAGTATTTGTGCTGTCATAACAGACATAGTAGCTGCTAAAATAGCGCACAGTATAAAACCAGCAAATAGTGGATGGAACAAGCTTTTAACCATTTCTACAAACACTAATTCTCGATTAGCAAGTGCCGTAGGGAAAAAGACTATACCTACTAGGCCAACCCAGGTTGCAGCAGCAAGCACTAAAATTTGCCAAGTGATACCAATATATTTTGCTTTAGCAATCTTTTCTGGATCTTTTATACCCATAAAATTAATTAAAATATGAGGTGAGCCAAAATAACCAAGGCCCCAACCCATAACTATAGACAAAATGGTGCCAAGCGTAGCCCATGAGTAATCTGGTATTAAGCTTAATGAAATATTGGGATAGGAGTATGCTGCAGCTTCAACTACTTTGCTATAGGTAACGCCACCTAAATGGGAACTTGCTACAAAGGGCACTACAACAATCATGCCAAGCAAGAAAAAACCACGAAACATATCGCTCCATGCAGCAGCAATAAAGCCGCCTATAAGAATATTGGCTACGACAAGTGCAATGCTTAAACCAATGCCTACGTTATAGTGGAGCCCGAAAGTAGATTCAAATAAACGTCCAAGACCAATAAGCTCAGCTGCTATGTAAAAACATAAAAACCATAAAGAGAAAAATACGGTAAGTAATCGTAATTTGCCGGTTATGTCAGCAAAGCGACGCTCGAAAAATGAAGCAAGCGTTAAGCTTTGGTATTTTTCAGTAGCTCTACGCAGTCGCGGTGCTATAAAATGCCAGTTTAAAAACATAAAGAGGACAAGGCCAATAGCTACCCATACATTAAAAATACCAAGGCCATAAATAAGACCAGGATAACCCATAAAGAGCCAATCACTCATGTCGCTTGCTTGTGCGGCAATAGCTGTTACCCAATAATTAACCGAGCGATCGCCCATTATAAAGGAATTTGCGTTGCTGTTTTTGCGATAAAAATAAATACTTAAGCCCAGAAAAAAAGCAAAGTAAGAGATAAATGCGACTAAAAAATAACCGTTCATTTGAGATGCCTTAGGTAATAGTAGTTATATATTTTAAATAGTTAACAAAAATGTAGCCTAGCAGTACTGGTAAAAGCAATATTTTTATTAAACAACGTTCTACTATGCAAGCGGTGTTAAAATAAGCATTAAAGCTACAATAAACGCATAGATAACACAGGTATCTATAAACGCTTGTGCAAATAAGCTGGTGCGAGAAAGTGATGCATAGTTGTTTAAATTAAGAATTATTTGTTCTCCTGCAGCTCGTGCTGTACGCCCAGAGCTTATTCCCGCACCAAGCGTTCCTAAAGCCATTGCTAAAGCTGCTGCTAGATAAATAATACCTGCTTGTGTAGAAAGAGGCTGTCTAGCTACAGTTACCAACCAAAAGGCTATAACGCCACTAAATAATATCGGCGTTTCAATAATAGCTTGGCTAATAACTGTAAAAGAAAGAATTTTTGAGTAGCCTTGTTTGTTAAGTCCCACATTCAAGCAAGCATTTTGAGTAAAAATGCCGCTCCCAATAAGAGGCCCAATACTTCCTAAACCAACACAAAGGCCACTTGCAAGAAAAGTAAGACCTTGACCAAGCGTAGTTATAGAATCAAGCTGGGCCCGTATAACAAAAGCTAAAACAAAACCAAATATAAGTGGTGTCTGAATAAGCGATTGCAACAATAAAATAAGATTGGTTATTTTTCTGCCTATAAAAGGCTGCCGAGCAATAGATAACAGGCCGCTACGGGCAGGAAGTGCTGATACTATACCAATAACAAAGCCCGGTAACGCAAGCGCAAAGCCGATGCCTAATTCAGCTAAAGCAGCATACTGATTGGTTGGCGTTTTAAAAAAAAGCAAGATAGCAAATACAAGGCCTAGCAGAGCAGCTGTTTCTGTAAGAGCGAGCGCTATAAGTGTTGTTCTATTAATGTCGCTTTTAACTGCAGGTTGCCTGTTAATAGCTTGAAAAGCGCTTATACTGAGCATGCCTTGCCCAATACTTACTCCAAGCCCCGTAAGAGCTGTAATGGCGGCTATAACTAAAAAGTGTATAAGCATTAAAGCAGAAAACATGATTATTCCTCTTTTTGAGCTGCCATAGCAATGTTAGTTAGAGTTAATATGGTAAATACAAATGCTTGTAAGAATCCTTCAAAAAATATAAAAAATCCCGTAAGCAGTAAATTAATACCAAGACCAGTTGTTATTGTGTTAAGAATAATGCTATTGCCTAATGCATAGGAATAAAGTGTGGTAATAATAGCGCCACCAAAAATATTACCAAAAAGACGTAGAGAAAGTGATATTATAGTTGAAAGTTCACCCAAAATTTTAAGAGGTAACAGAGCAATGCCTGCTAACAAGTTTACTGGGAGCATAACATCAAAGGGTAAAAAATACTCAGAAAGGAAAGCTTTAAGACCATGCATTTTAATTATTTCTTTTTGGGTAAATAAAAATGCTACAATACCTAAAGCAAAAGTAGTATTAATATTTTTAGTGGGCTCTTCGATTGTTGGTAGTAATGCAATCCAGTTACAAGAAACTATAAAAATAAAAAGAGAGCCGACAAATAAATAGTATCGCTCAACAAAAGTGCCTACTGATTGTTCAACAAGATCTATTAATGTTGCAGCTGCTTGTTTGACTATAAAGCCACCTGTGCTAGCAGGCCTTTGTAAAAAAAAGTAGGCGATACAACTCAGTAGTGTTAAAGCTCCTAGAGCTATCCAGGTATGTATGATGGTATGTGAATCAAGAGCAGAAAGAGGTGTGGTAATACCCAAAAATGATAAGGGATACCATGCATGTTCTTGTTCTAGAAGATTGACGCCTTCCATGTATGTTCTTTCAGTACGTTATACAACTATAGTATGTTTTTTTAAGTAAGCGCGTATTTTAGTAAAGTAAGCCATAGAGTTATAACAAAGCTTATAACAAGCAGTATAAAAGGTATTAAGCCGAAGTGCAACAGATTATAAGCATAAACAGCAAGTGCAAGCATAATGGCCATACGAATCGGGCCATACAATGGCTGAATATAAGAAGGGGCTTTCCCTTGTTGTAACACAAGAGAAAGCCCATATATATATCCTGTAATACTTGCTAGAAGAAGAAGTACTAAGTAAGGCATAGTCTAAAGCTTATTAAAACTTTTTAATGCCTTTATAGCGCCAGTAGCTATTAATAATAGATTGAGATCCTGCTATAACCACAAGGCCATGGCGTTCATCAACCGATTTTTTAGCTAAATCAAACGCTTCTTCAAATGATTTGCAAGCACGAGCTTTAACTTTCATACTTTTAACATCGTTGGTAACTTTTTCAATGTCCCATGATGTTTCTTCTTTATTGCCAGGTAATGCTTCTTCTAGAGGGCAGATAAGCAACTGGCCAGAGGTTTTCTTAAAGAAGTAACGTACTAACTTTAAAAACTCTTCGTTATGCATAGTATCTTTTGCTGCACCAACTATAATAGTAAGACCTTTTAAAGGACGTTGGTAATGCAACAGACGAATACCAAGCAATAGATTTTTAAATGCATCTATATTGCGTGCACCATCAAGTAATACTGAAGGTTTTTCTTTATCAAGCAATTGAAATCTTCCAGGAAGTTCATTGGCTTGCTCTTTCCAAAATTGGTCCAATGTCTTTTTAGGATGCAATTCAGCTTGACGTTTTGCTTGTATAGTAGGACGGCCACGTTGCCCTTTTTGTTTGCTTAGTAAGCTATCTTCCATTATGGTAGCATTTTTATTGCTTATTTTTTCTACAAACATTTGAGCAAGACGTTCTGCTAATGCTGCACAACGACCATGAAGTTGTTCAAAAGGGTAAGGTAACGCTGCCAATTTACGTATAGGCATTGCCCAATTACCACCTTGAGTTTCAGTAATTTCGCTCATGCTTTGTAGATGAGTTTTACTTTGATCTCCAGAAACAATCCACGTATCTTTTTTAACGATACCCATCATGTCTTTGATAACTTCAGAAAGTTCAACATCGCTTACTAGAACATTAGAAGGAGTAACACGAGTTATGGTTGCTACTTTAGCGGTGCAAATATTAACGGGACTAAAGGTACCGCCTTCGCTTGCTTCAAGTACTGCTACATCAACGCCTTGTTCTGCAAAATAAACTAAAGCCATCATAGAAAGGATTTCTTGACTATGAGCTTTGATATTAAGTTGTTCAGCCATATTAATTACTTCATTGCCAACTTCTGAAAAAGTTTTATTTGAAATAGTTTCATGGTTAATAGCAAGACGTTCATTATAAGTCAAAATATGAGGAGAATAATAAGTACCTACTTTAAGGCCTTCTTCTCTGAGCAATTTTGCTGTTAAGTGAATAGTTAAACTTTTACCGTTAGTTCCACCAACAATAATTGTTTGTAACTTTTGGGAAGGTGATCCAAACGCTTGGTCTAATTGTTTCATACGGTCTAAAGTTTTAGTACCAGTATTAACTGACCAATGCTTATCAAGATACTCAACGATCTCGTTATAATTACGTTGTTTACCCGTTGGGGTATCTTTAGCCGAGGGCTGTCTTCTAATATCCATCATTTTATTTCCATTCGCCAAAATAAAGGTTATTTTATTCTGTTTGTATAAATATTTTACATAATATGCTTAGGTTATAAAGCATAACCTATTATTTTAATTATGTCAAAATATAAATTCATATAACCGCTACATGATTTAAAATTGACAAAAGATTAAAAAAATTTGTAGCCAATGGGTAATTCGTGGACAACTCTTGACGCAATTAAAAAAAATATGAGTACACTGGTGTAAACCTAAAGTACTCTAGTAGCTACATATCTGTAATAGAAAGAAATAGTATGACAAGAAAAGTAACCGGTTTTACTCTTATTGAACTTATGATAGTGGTGGCTATTATTGCGGTTCTTTCGGTATTGGCCGTTCCTGGGTTGATGAAATCTTTGGCTAAGGCCAAACGTGCTGAAGCCTATATTAATCTAGGATCACTTGCTATGGCACAAAAAGCTTATTTTGCTGAGCACGGCGTCTATAGCTCTAATCTAGCAGATGAAGTAGGGTGGAAGCCTGAAGGCTCATTTAATTACACGTATGGTTTTAGTGGCAGTGAAGGTAAGAATAACTTTGTGGGTAAACTCAAAACGCCAGCATCAGAACTTAAAAGTTCAAATATTACACCTGATGGATTTGTAGCAAGTGCTGCAGGAGATATCGATGGCGACGGTGTAGCAGATGTTATATCCATAGATCATAATAATACTATTACTATTGTGCAAGATGATTTAAAATAACGTATATTTTTTATTTAGTTTTTTATAATTAGACGCGAGAATATTTATGAATCCAAGAATACCTGATTATCCTATAAATCCCTTATTTATTAAACGTTGGTCACCGCGTGCTATGTCGGGTGAGTTGTTAACCACTAAAGAAATTATGTCGCTTTTTGAAGCTGCTCGTTGGGCGCCCTCTTCTTATAATAATCAGCCATGGCGCTTTTTATATGCCAAAAAGCATACAGCAAACTGGGACCTTTTTTTCAATTTGCTTGTTCCTGCAAACCAGGAATGGGCTAAAAGTGGCGCAGTGCTTATAGTACTTGTATCGCATAATGCTTTTGAATTTAATAATAAGCCATCGCGTACTCATTCATTTGATGCTGGATCGGCTTGTGAAAATTTGGCACTCCAAGGTGCTGACATGAATTTAGTGGTGCATGCAATGGAAGGTTTTGATTATGATAAAGCACGCCAAGTGCTTGCTATTCCTAGTGACTATACCGTTGAAGCTATGATAGTAGTGGGAAAACCCGGTGCTCTAGAAGTTCTTTCAGAAAAACTGCAAGAAAAAGAAGTGCCATCAACCCGAAAAACAGTTGATGAAATTGCTTGTGAGGGGGTTTTTCAAGATAGTTTAAAGTAATTTACAGCAGAAAATCTTGTTTTGGTTTGTTGAAATGCACATTATTTTTATAGTAGAGAAAGCTTTGTTGCTCCCTCTACTATAAATTTTGTACTAAGTTTACTGAATTGAGCAACTACTCATGCCAACCGTGAAATTGGTTACATTATAACGTTTTATGAGTTCTTGCTTCACTTCGTTACCGAAGCTGTCAAGTATATTGTTAAGATATTCTTTATTGCTAGCTAGTGAATTACCACCAAGCAGCTGAGCCGCAAAATCTAGATTGTCAGCAGGTATTTGATTAGATATACCTCGACAGAGTTTTGGTTTTGCAATAGAAACATCGTTAAGAAATTTAAGAAACAGCAATTGTTCCAGTGTTATCGTTTTGTTTTCTACGTAGTCTGTTATTGTAGTATGTAAGCAATCTATATTCCATATACGTACTTGGTTATCTTGGCTTGTAGTGGCTAGTTGTTTATACTCGCTATCAAAGGAAGCTGAATAAACATCTTGATCGTGATCAACCAACGCTACTAATTTCCACCGATTGCCGCCTATTCTTTTCCAGATCTCAAGATTTTTTGGATTACTTACATTGATTACTGCTATAAAGGGCATAGTAATATCAGTATCTGCTACCATCATGGTGTCTATAGTTTGGCCGTAATAGAGCTGCCAAGTAGAATTAATGCTATTAAGATAGAGTTTTTGCAAGTGGAAAAAAACTATTTTATTCTTATTATTGATTGTTTCATAAACACTGCTTTTGCCATAATTTGTTAGGTGTATTGTAGTATGTTTTGGTTTTGTATAAAAGGTTTGTGCTGGTTCAATTGCAATAGTAGTTAAAGGTCCTCTAAAATCAGTTTGATCGCTTAAAGTCCAACTATTACCCTCTTTTTTCCATATTTGGCAAGGAGCAGTAGTTAGAGCATCTATATTTTGAAGAACAAGAGTAACATTATTATCAAATTTTACTCCACTGATGCTAGAGTAATGTGTACGAATGCTAGCAGTTGGTTCTTTTAAACTAAATTGTTGTTTTGGAGTAAAAGGAAAAGGATGTTGCAGAAGAATTTTTTTTATAATAACTTGCTCTATATCACGAGGCATATCTTTTGCATTAGGAATGCCATAGTAATCAAACAAACTTGCTTGAGCACCTAAAGTAGAAAATAAAAGAGCCAGTAGTAGAGGCTTAAAACTAAAAGTATTATTCATGAAGTTTCCAATAAATTATTGTTAATATTCTTATATATATCTTTAATAGTAATTTATAGTTTAAATTTGTGCAAATGGCCAAACTATTCATAGCAAAAATACCTAATCTAAAAATCTATTCTAACTTATAAGTATAAGCAGTTCTCTTAAGGTTTGCTCAAACGGAAGAACTTGTATATTGCCATGGTATTCCTTGTGTTTTCCAAGATATATTAAATAGAGTGTAGCTTCAGGATATTCTTCACCAAAATAGGTAAGTCCTTTAAGTGCTTTAGTGTTAATAGAAGATGATCGTTTAATCTCAAAAGCGTGAAAGCCTTTAGGTCCATAGATAATAAAGTCTACTTCGTCTCCGGCTAAAGTTCTCCAAAAGTGTATTTTATACCCAAGGTTATAGTAATCATTAAGTGCAAGTAATGATTGTAGGAACAGAGTTTCAAGAGCTACACCTTCAGCTTCTTCAGGTGAATCTAAAAGTCCCCTTGGTCTTATTGCTCTATACACTCCAGCATCAAAAAAATAAAACTTTTGATGGGCTACCGTTTTTCTTTTTGCTCTTAAACTAAATGATGATATGCGTATGCTGAGCAATAAATCTTCTAGTATATCAAAATAATTTGCAACTAAGAGCCTGTTAAGGGAGAGCTCACGTGCAATTTCGGAAAAGTTTAATAGTTGCCCTTGAGAAAAGCTTGCAGCTTCTAAAAATCGAGTAAAGGCGCCTATATTTCTAGTAAGACCTTCTTGTAAAACTTCTTCTTTAATGTAGGTCTGCACATAGCTTTCAAGATATTTTTTTGGGCTACTATGACCAACTGCAGCTGGTAGCAAACCATATAAAATTGCATGTTCAAGAGTAAACTCTTGTGCTATCTCTTGAATAACTAAAGGATGCATATGGTATCTTAAGGCTCGACCTGCAAGCAGATTAACACGAGCTCTTCTAAGGCTACGGGCACTTGAACCAGTCAGTAAAAATTTTAATTTTTTATGTTCAATAAGGCGATGTACTTCGTTAAGTAGTTCAGGAATACGTTGGACTTCATCTATTATAATCCATCCGGTATAACCTTTTGGTATTAGATTTTCTAGTTTATGTGGATTAGCTACAAGCGAGCTATAAAGTGAAAAATCTAATAAATCCAAGTAAAGTTGATTTGGCAAATGAGATCTAATCCACGAAGTTTTACCAGTGCCACGGGGACCAAAAAGAAATATACTATTATTTTCTTCAAGTGGTAGCGTCAAAATTCTATTAAATATCATCTATTTCTCCTAAATGTGATGGTGGTAACATCAAATTTATAGAAAATATGATGCTTGCGCAATCATTTTTAAGAAAATATTAAATTTTTTAGTTAAATAACGAGTAACATGAAACTATAGTTTAGCTTATGCCTTTTATAGTATTTTTAAATTAAAGTTATTGTATGGAGCAGGAACTGTTTTTAGAATTTGAGGTATTACTAATTTTATATTGGTTTATAAGGGTTTGTGTTACCTTGTTGCCAAAGCTTGAAAGTAGTGCTGAAAGATATTGAGCATTATCTTTTTGTGAATTATTATCAAATAAGTGAGCTAGAGCAGGTAAAGGTACACTTTTATTTACAGCATAAGTATCGTTTACAAGTTTAAGAAATAGTAATTGCTCAAGTGTTAGGGTTTGATTAGGCATATAACTATCTATAGAATCCTCAAAACACTTTGTATCATAAATGTAGACAGCATTGTCAGCACTTGCTGTAGCTAATTGTTTGTACTCATTGTCAAAAGATGCTGAATATACTTTATCTGTATGTTTAATCTGTGCTATTTGTTTCCAGGTAGTGCCTACATTTTTCCAGATTTCTACATTTGTTGGATCTGCAGAGTTGATCAAGGCTATAAATAAAATGCTTTTAGTATCTACCGGAAAAAATGTTTCAAATGCAGGCCTAACAGATAATGTGTCAAGTTCAGGTCTAATAGATAAAGGACATATTTGCCATGATTTATTATCTTTTTTGAGCTGTACTTGAACAAAATCTGATAAAGGTACCTTTATATTTTTATAAGCGGTAGTTGAAAAATCGTAGGGAGTTGTAGAAGTTAGCCTTTTTGTTTTTAACGAAATTTCACTGAACCAGGTTGTTGGTTTAGTTTCGATAATATTTATATCGGCATTCATATGTAAGTTTTGGCTTAGACTCCATTTGGAAAAAGTATCTTTTTTCCACGTTTGGCATAAACCATTAGAATTAGTATTAGAAAAAGCACTTATAGAGTTAGTAATAATAGTATTGTCATTAACAAATCCTACGCCCCAAGGTTCTGTATAATTTACTTGGAAGCTAGCAGTTGGTTGAGATATCTCAGGTATAAAAGGAAATGGGTTTTGTTGAAGAAATGTTTGTGTTATAAGCGTTTTGATATCTTCAGGTAAAGTTTGTGCGTTAGGTATGCCATAATAGTCAAATAGGTTTGCTTGAGCTAAAAAACTACAAAATAGTATAAGCAAAGTGAAACTAGGTTTAAAATGAGAAGTAAAAGTCATGTATTTCCAACGTTAAGAGGTTATAATAATATCTTAATTGTACGCTAAAAGCCTTGTTTAGCAAAGGGTTAAAAGCTTTTAAGATATTTAGATAACCAGCATATACAAGTGTCCAAAGTAATTTAAGCACAAGAGTATACTAATAAAGAAAGAGGCTGTGTATAAGGCTTTCTTTAAGTTCAGCCCTGAAAGTTTCTGCTAGTATTGGTAGGTATTAAATACTATCATCATGTCACTTGCTAAGTAATTGAGCAGCTAAATGTAGAGAAATCAAATTAACTATTTAGTTTCGCGAAATAGAGTAGAGAATGCTCGTGCTCTAGAAAGAAAAAAGAGAAAGTTTGTGCAAGTATAAGCAATATGCTAAAGCGCCGAGGCAAAGCCAAGGGCCAAAGGCAATCTGAGTATTTTCTACTTTACTGCCGCGCCAGAGCAAATAGATGCCCAGGCATGAGCCAAGTATGGAACCTATAAATAATGCTACCCATGCTCCGGTAATGCCCGTAAAAGCACCTATTAAAGCTAGTAAATCAAAATCCCCTTCACCCATACCTTGTTTGTTTTTCCATAGATAAAATAAGCGGGCGATGCTCCATAAAATGGTAAAACCGAAAATGCTTCCCAAGAAGCTTTGTAGTATTGTTAATGGCAGTAAATGCCAGTAACTAAGAATATAAGCAACAGGAATAAGCGCTAGAGTTGTAAAGCGTGAGATAAGCATAGTTTCAGCATCAGTTCTTATAATTATAAGTAGAGCGGTAAAAAAGATGCTATAGCCAACCCAATACTGAGGATCGACTAGTGCGACAAGAGCGGTAAAAGAACATGCGGTAAGAAGTTCAATGAGTGGATAAAGTGAGGAAATAGGCTGTTTACAGGTGCGACATGAGCCACGTAGTATAAGCCAGGAGAATACAGGGATAAGGTCATACCACGCTAGAGTTGTTTTACAATGCGGACAAAATGAGCGTGGTCGCACTATGCTTAGGTCTTTAATAAGCCTATAGCCTACAACATTAAGAAAGGAGCCAAAAAGCAAGAAAAAGATAAAAATAGTAATGTAAAACAGTGCTATGATTTATCCTCTTTTTGCTCGTTGTCTACTAGATTTTTTTCTTGCTCTTGTATGTCTGATAATATCTGATCCATACGTAACTCTTTTTCAAATTGAGCATCGTATTTAAAGACTAACTCAGGAGCATACCGAGATTGTATGGTAGCTGCTAAAGCTTTGCGCAGCGATGGTTTATACAAAATTAAAACGCCAAGAAGCTCTTGAAAAGCATCTTCACCTTTATCTGTGTAAAAGAACACATAACAGGTACCTTTATCAGGAGACAGTTTTACTCTGTTGATAGTCAGACCTTGGAGCCGTGTATCATCCATCGCTGTTTTCATAAAGAGCTGTGAGATCTCGCGAACAAGAAGAGACTCTTTTTGAGCTCTTTTGATAGCGCTGAGTGAGGAGTTATTGAGTGCCATTAAGACTTCTGGCCTGCAAGGCGAATCCAGTTTTGCTTGATAGCGCGCATAAGACGTTTACGACGTTTTTGCGTTGGTGGCTCGTAGTAAACAATGCGTTTCATGTCGCGTACTACGCCTTCACGTTCAATTTTTTTCTTGAGTTGTTTGAGCGCGCGCTCAACATTGTCGTTAACGTTAATAGATATGTTGGCTTTTTTCATAGCTGTTCGTGTATCCTTTCTGGGTAATTATTCTACTATAAGTTAACTTTATTCTAAGTATACGTGTTTTTACTAAAATTGTCTAGGCCTAAAGTCTCGTACTACAAGACTTTAGGCTCTATAAATAAACTATAGTTAAAAATGTTAATAAACAAAAGTAAGTGTGCCTAGTGCAATTGTAGCGCGATAAGTATTTCGTTGTCTAACGGGTATTTGTAGTAAAAATCCTGCTGAAAGATTATCAGAAAGATCATAATTAAAGCCTACGCTTACCATTTGAGATTCCCATTCACTTTTGCATTCAGCTTCATCTATCAAGAAGCCTTCACCTGGTTGATAGATGCGAGTACCTGTTGTTTCATTAAGAATACTATAATCAGGGCTATAAATAGAATCGCTAGGAATAAATGAGCGGCATACTTTTATTCTGTCAGGAGCATGTTTAATGATCTCATATTCAGCCCATACTGATAAATTAGGCAAAAAATGATAAGCATGCATGCCTATATTACCATTCCACGTGGTGCCTGGTCTTAAATTAATATCAGCCGTATAGGGGTAAATACCACTTTCTTTACTGTTAGTTGGCAAAGAGTAGTTGCAATAGTCTTGGCTAAAAAAGTGTGTAAAGCCGCCTGCAAAGCTTAAGTCTATAGTATCTAAGAAGTCTAAAGTAAATCCTCCTTGAGCACTTACACTTGCGTGACCGTTATTGCTCGCTGGAACTGCAAATGGTTTACGGGTGCTTACACGTTTATCCATAGGTATGCCAACGCCAACTTCTGCAAAAGGCATAAGTAACAAGCGTGGATAGATATCACTCTCTTCGTTGATAACAAAAATTTGGCGCCAGTAGGTGCTTAAGCGTAGATCTTCTACGCTAAATTGGTGATAATTACAAAAATCAAGATTGAGTATTTCTGCAATCTGGTCACGCTGATGCATAATATTGCTGATAACAAACTCTTTACAAGCACAATCATAAGAACGGCAACATGTTTGATTAGCGCATGGTGTGAAAGGTTGAAATTCTACCGCACATTCTGTGGTAGTTATAGCACCACATGCTGGTGATCCGGGGACAACTTCGTTTGACACAAAGGGTGGTGTTATGCCTGGCTGCATCACTGGTGCCGGAGTGGCTGTTACTTGTTCTGAGCTAATGCCAGGATTATTAGCAGGAAAAGCTACACCAAGTGCTTGTCCTGTGAGATCGTTAAATGCGCGCACTGTTTGACGTACATCGACTAAACCAACTTGTGCTTTAAGCCCGATTGCATAAAAACAACGGTCAACAAGCAATAGTTCGCTTTCTAACCGTACGCCATATTTTTTATAATAAAGAGGAACCGAAAAAAAACCAAATTCTTGATTAGAATCTGAATAGTTAGGTTTTGTAATATTGTTAAAACAGTTTTGATCAGTGTTTGCTAAATCATCTATAGCAGCTGTTAAACCAGAAAAGCCCATAACAGGAATACTATTAAAACGAGCGCGGCTTGCAGGGTCATAAAAAAGACCAAGCATATTAAAACGACCATTAATATCGCCAAGCTGTATAACTTGTCTTTCTTGGTTGCGTGCTCTACGGGCTGATTGCTTAAAGCCGCTTACACTAAATCTAAATCTACTCAATGGATAAGCGTAATTAAACCGTTGAAGCTGCGCTTTTTGTTTGGTTGCTAAAAAAGCGTAAGGGTACACACTGCTATATAAAGGGTAAGGATCATTACGTATCCAGTTGCTAAATCCTAAGAGTGGGATATAAGCGGACACTGCAACTAGTGCAATCAAGGCGCTTATAGATCGTTTTGATACCATTACTCTCCTTAAGGTAAATTAATCTTGGCCAGAGAGTCTTGAAGTTTTAAGTACTTTCAAGACTCAGAATCTTTTTGATATCTTATACCATTGATTGGCCGCAGACGTCAAATTATCTTAATGCAGAGATAACTCCCGAGAAGGCAACACCAAAAATAAGTACCGCGGTTATAAGGCCAAGCCCAACAATTGCTTTTTGTCCTGCTGATAAACGGTTAGGTTTAATTATAAGCGTGAGCATAGAAGCTGCAAAGGCAAATACAATAAGCAAAGAAACGAGGTTGAAAAAGAGCCCCATGCTATCAATTGCTATAAAATTTAAAAATATAAAGGTACCTAAAGCAATAACTATTATTTTAAAACTGTTAGGTGAATGGGCAAAGTTGCGTAATGTTTTATTATGCAAAAATTTAGAAAAAGAAAGTATCAAAGAACTTACTGAGTAATGCATAGACTGTAATACACCAAGCAGCGCTGTTAAAATAGCTATACCAATAGCGTTACCAAGCCATGAATACTGAGGAAATTTTTCTATAAGCGCTTGTGCAACGGATGTAGTACTTGTCGGGAAAAAGTTGCTTGGTATAGAAAGTAAAATAGAGCTTATAAACGCCAAATAAATACCGCCTACTACAACAATAGACCCTACAAGCGCTTTAGGCACATTGCGTTGAGGATTCTGTACAATATTAAAAAGTGATGCAGCAGATTCAAAACCAAAAAAAGCAAAAATAGCAGTAGACGTTGCACTCAGTACTGAGCTAAAGCCTTGAGGCATAAAGGGTGTTAGATTGCTTGTATCAGCATTAAAAAAACCAAGTAATGTTGTGCTCAGCAAAGCAAATAAAGTGCAGCCTAGTAAGACAAACTGTCCTACTTGCATAAATCTTACACCGCTTACATTAAGTAAGGTAATCAAGGCTATAAGTCCTGTACCCAAAAAAGTAGTACTAATGCTTGGTATATAGACATGCAAATAATTGGCAGCCATTTTAGCAATAAGTCCCATGGCTATACTTACGCCCAGTGCATAAGAACTTGCAGCAATAACGCCAACCGTGTGGCCGCCCCATTGTTTGGCATAGGTGTAAAAAGAACCTTCTTGAGGGTACCGTTCAGCAAGCCATGAAAGTGAAAGTGCCATGCATAGTACAGCAACAATAACAAAAGCATAGGTAAGTATACCTGCAGGACCAACTGTATGAGCAAGGTTGGCCGGTGTAGTAAATATGCCAGCACCGATCATAGCATTCATACTAATAACAGTTGCAGTTAGTAGGCCTATTTTGGGTTGATTTTTAGTTTGCATGGGTGTCTTTCGGATAGTTGTAGAGTTATGCTATACTTATAAATACTTAAAAAATTATCTATTTTACTAAGCGTATAACTAAAGAGTGTAAAATGTATTGTGTATATTATCAAGCACATGTAGAAAAAAAAGAGGCATGGTTTTTTGTAGCAGTGCTGCGTAGTTACGAACATTTAGTGTTTGACAGAACCTATGATAAAGCAGAAAGTATATTTGAGTTTTTTGTTCCTGAGCATAACGAAATAGAATTTGTAAAGCTTATGCATTACTTTATAAAGCAAAACACTATTACTTACTTTGAACATTTACCACATCGCTTATTAACACCAGGTGAAACTGTTTAGTTAGACAAGTCTTTCTAAATAAATACCACGTTTACGCGCGCATTCTTGAGCTGTAAGCTGCTTATTGTTTTTTAAAGTTGTATAATTCGCTCCCGCTCTTACAAGTAATTGAGCGCAGTCTGTTAATCGCTCATGACTTAGTTCAAGATTTTCAAGTAATTGTATAAGCGGTGTATTGCCATAGTTGTCTTGTATATCTACACGAGCTCCTGCTTTTAGCAGTACCGTAAGAGCTTTATCGCGCCCGCTACTTGCAGCACTGTGGAGTGCTGTGATTTTTGTCGTATATGATTGTGTATCGACTAGTGCTCCCAGGTCAAGTAATAATTTTAACGTGCTTATGCGATTTTTTTGTGCTGCATTCATAAGCGGCGTTATTCCCCATCCATCTTGTGTATTAGGGCTAGCTCCAGCAGATAAGAATGCTTGCATAAGTTTTTTATCTGCCCAAGCAGCTGCTGCTACAAAAGGGTTTGCTTTGCCTGCAGGTGCTACCTGATAAGCATTGTGAGAGAGGAATAAATAGGTAAGCTCTTTGATTTTGGTGTTATTATAATTTAAGCCACAACAAAGCAGGCACTCAAATGCAAGATGACCATTATGGGGAAGCTTATTGGGATTTAATCCGTAAGCAAGCAACAGTTCTATAATGGCCAGAGTGTCGCCGGGTCTGTCTGCTGTTTGGCTATTAACAGCTTCGTTTAAAAAATTGTATATATCAGCGTCTTCAACGCAGACATTGGCACCATTTAAAAGCAATAAAAGTACAAGCTCAGCATTGTTAGTGCGTATTGCAATACGCAATGGCACTATGCCTTCAAACTCGATATTAGGGTCTGCTCCATCTTCAAGCAAAGCAATAACTTGTTCTCTGTTAAAGGGATCTAAAGCATCAAAAATCAGTGGTTTTTGTAGTGTTATTAGGTCCATAAAAATAACCCTTCTTTTTGAGCAAGGTCGTAAGCAGATTCACCGGAGTTGTTTTTTGTTAATGGTGTAGCATCAAATTCTAGTAATATATCTATAGCTTGCAAAACTGAAGCTTTACTGTCTTCAGGTGAACATGATTCTGCGTCATATTTTTTTATTACAAAGATCAACGGAGTATCACCATTATAATCTTGTATTTGAGTATCAGCCCCATGTTCCAGCAGCGCTCTAATATGTTCAGTAGTAATGTCCCAGTCAACGTCTTCTAGTGCTTCATAGAGGGGTGTTTGGCCATTGCTATCTTTACTATCAATATGAGCACCCAACTGCATAAGGAGCTCTATAAGTTCGGTGTTTTTTGTTCGCGCAGCTTCATGTAAAGGTGTTCTTTCTTCATGATCTTTTGCATTAATTGTTCCTCCTAGTGCATGATATCGTTCTATAAATACTCTATTGTTAGCTCTTACAGCTATATGTAGAGGACTTGCGATATAGGGGTACTCAATTTCGGTAAGACCGTAAAAAAGCAACAAATCTAAAAGTGTAATGTCTCCTGAGGCAGCTGCAATAAGTGCAGCCGTTTCAAGCTCTTCATCGGTATTGTTTTGGGCTTGAGCATGTACATCAGCGCCATGGACAAGCAATGCTTTAGCCATACGCTTATTTGTGTCAGCAATACTTGGATTTTGGTAAACGGTTTTTAGATCGTAAATACTTGAACTGCCACGTTTTAATGCTGCCAGTAAGGGTGTAGGTACACCTTGAATTCTATTAGGTCTATAGTTAGGATTAGCGCCATAAAAAAGGAGTAGTTCTACAATAGCAGCATGACCTTTGTAAATTGCTCGCAATAATACTGTTTCACATTCAGCAACACCAGAGTTTTGAATACTATTTTGTAAAATAAAAAAATTAGCGTCAGCCCCATAAATCAGTAGTTGTTCTACGTATTCAGCACTCCCAGCTGATACAGCTCTCATAAGAGCGCTCGTATGAACACAAATAAGGTTAGGGTTTGCTCCATGCATAAGGAGTAACGTAACAATAGCTGTTTGGCTATTACTGCACGCAGCCATTAAAGGCGTAGAGTTATACCACTCGTAATTAGGGTCAAAACCTGCCTGTAGCAGTTTTTCAACTAAGGGTATATTGCCCTTAATACAGGCTTTCATTAAAAGAGCATTATTGTTCAATAGGTTTTCATCAGCAGATTATACAAGGTAAGTAATGTATTGTTAGTATATTCCATTAGTATACTGCAAAACATACTGTCAGGCAAAAAGAGCAGCATGCTTAACTCTTGAAAGCATGTAAAGCTATCTGGTAAAGATAATAACTACTACAAACTTATTGCTGTGAAGGATAACTATGGCTTATGTGTTTGCCCGTAAAGCATTATTTATAATGTTTTTAGTCGTGGTTAACCAAAAAATAAATATTAAAGCACTAGAGCTTGATGTTTTATACGATCTAGCACAACCATCAGATCAAGACCTTTTTAAAAGACCTTGTGTCAACCCAGATTTAAAGCTCACCTGTCGTCCGGGACCACAAGGTCCTCCAGGCACGCCTGGCCAACAGGGACCACAAGGAGCGCAAGGACCTATCGGTCCTCAAGGTCCCGCAAATGGTCCCGTAGGCCCACCAGGCCCCGTAGGTGCAACCGGTCCACAAGGTCCACCAGGTGTAGCTGGTCCTGCAGGTCCTACCGGCCCTATTGGTTCAACAGGGCCCACCGGTACATGTGATTGTTCTGTTACTTCGGATTGTGCAAATCTTAATTTTGTTGTTGGCTCAATACCGTTAACTCGTGCTATTAGTAATGGGGTGGGACCTGGATATACTTTTAGTTTTACACCAAGTAGTTTAAATACTGGTCCTAATCCAGGTGGTATACTGGTGCTTAATTTTATTAAGCCCTGTGCTACTAGAGTTTTAATGGCAACAGTAACTAATTTTAATGGAAACAACGTTAATCCACGACCAGCAGCGCTTATAGCAAACACGGGAAGCACCACAGTATATCAGTTTTCCGCTTTAGCAAATGATACGGTGCTACAGTTTATTTCAGCATGCTGCAGCTAAAAGTACAAAATCTGCAAGTGCTAGAACATCTTTAAGAGAGGCTTAGTGCCTCTCTTTTTATTTAATTGGTTTGTACTAATCAAGCAATCGTAAAAGACGAGCACGTGATTGTTCAACTGGTAATAACGCTAAAAGATCTTTAATGCCCGGGCCTTGTGCTTTGCCCGTAAGCGCTAAGCGCAGAATAGTAAAAATATCTTTTATAGGAGCTTTTTCTTGTTTGCAAAGTGCTTGAGCAGCTTTAACTGCTTGATCAGGAGAATCTAGGTGTTCCACTAGTAGTGCAATTAACTTATGCAGTAAAAATTTATGATCACCAAAATGGTAATGTTCTAATAGTTCACGTGAAAATTCAGGAATATTAAAATAAAATTCAAGAACGTTAACGCTTTCTTTAAGCGTTACTATCTCTTGCTGACTATGCTTTATAAGCTCAGTGAGTTTTTCTTTAGGTAAATCAACTATCTGTGGATACGCTGCTTCTAAGTAGGGAAGACACAAAGTTACGAGTTTTTGTGTATCGTAGTGCATAATCCACTGATGGTTTACCCAGCGCAGTTTTTCTAAATCATATCTAATTTGTCCTGTAGATGACAAATCGTCAAAACTAAACGCGGCAGCAAGTTGCTCGAGCGTCATAATTTCGTGCTCAAAAGATCTACCAATAATGCCTAAGTAATTACATAAAGCTTCTGGTAAATAACCAGCGTCACGTAGATCATTTAATGAAAATCCAAAATCACGTTTAGAAAGCTTTTTGCCCTGTTGGTTGCCAATTATAGGTAAATGGTAAAAAATAGGTAGTGGGGCGTTAAATGCGCGATAAAGTGCTGTTTGTGCAGCAGTATTAGTCAAATGATCTTCGCCTCTAAAAACATGCGTGATTTTCATTACCATATCATCAACAAAGTTAGCAAACATAAAGGTAAAGCTACCATCTTGTCGAGTAAGAGGAATATCAGAAAAATGTGATAAATCAAAATGCATAGTCTTATGAGCAAGATCATAAAATTCTACTGGTTTATCATAGTCCAGTTTAAAGCGCCAAATAAAAGGGGTATGTGCGCTTAAAAGCTCAGCTATTTTTTGTTCACTGAGCCCAGCGCATGCACGATCGTAACGTGGCGGTGTTTTAAGGGCAAGCTGCCGTTGCCGTTTTTTTTCAAGCTCTTCTATAGAACAAAAGCAACGATATACTAATTGTTCTTTTTTAAGCACTTCTAAATGGTGCTGATATACGTGTTGGCGCTCTGATTGGTAATACGGCGCGTAAGGACCGCCTTTTACTGGTCCTTCTGTATAAGATAAATTAAGCCATTCTAAGTCAGACATTATCTGAGTGCCAGCAGGATCTATATTGCGCTGTTGATCGGTGTCTTCTATGCGTAATATAAAAGTGCCTTGCTTTTGTTGAGCAAATAAAAAATTAATTAATGCTGCGCGTACATTGCCTAAATGCATAAATCCTGTAGGAGAGGGGGCGAAGCGTACACGTACGTTTTTACTGTCCATACGTTATATCCTAGGTATAAATTTTTAGATCATATACTAAAAGTATAACAAATATTGTGCACAAAGATAAACTAAACCACTTGTTACTATAACTATGCAGACAAAAGAGTTTACCATTTGACAAAAAATAGCCAGTAAGTACTTTAGGTAAGTAATACTAATCTTTGTTTTAATTTTTCTACTTTATGTAAACTATAGTGTTTTTTGTAAATCTAATGTTGTATTTAAGAGGGGTTACAGATATGGTCGGTTTAAATTGTATGGTTATTGGCGCAACAGTTATTGTTTTAGGTGCAAAACAAATACATAAAAGTTGGCTACTACAAGGGCTTAAGTATAAAATGAATACTGCTCAAGAAATTCACGGTTTTATGTCTTCTGTTTCTTATCATTTAGAACAAGTTAGCCGATTAGATATAGATGAGCCAGGAGCTCAGAATTTAAAATCTGAATTATAAAGATAATTAAGGAACTAAGATGAAAAAAATTATATTGGTAGCACTTGTAATTACAAGTTTTTTTCAATCGTGCATAGCTGCGGACTATATTATGTCGGCTATAGAATCAAGTGATTACAGTAAAGGTAAAAAACTTTTTAAGCAAAGATAATTATATTAATGCTGATTATAGAGAAAATCTTTTGCAAGCAGCTAGCCAAGCAATTGTGGCTGCACAAAAGAATATGTCTTTGTCTATTAGTAAAAGAGATAGCCTGCTTTTTTCTCTTGCTACTATAATGACTCTATCGGCCGGGGCTTTAAGTTTTGAGTGGATACAAAACGCCTTATTTAACTTAAAAATGAATTCTGAGTTTAAATGGCAGATGAGAGCATATTGTGCTTTAGGTGCTGGACAAATGTACATTGCAGCATCCTTGCCGCATGCTCGCGCTAAACTAAAAGCTGCTCAAGAAATAAGAGAGCTTATAGAAAATAAAACTGTGTTAGAATCTAACTAAAGAAAGAAGCATAATGAAGAAGATGCTCATGAATACAGCTTTAGTTATAAGCATTGCTCAATCTAGCGTATATGCAGATTCTTTATTATATGCTATAAATTCAAGCAATGTTAATCAAGTTAAGAGCCTTTTAGCTCATGGTGATTATCTTGATAGTAGCTACCAAAAAACTCTTTTAAATGTAGCAAAAGAAGCATCTTTTATGGCAAAACATAATCTAAAATTTTTCAGGAGTGAGTGGGATATAGCAAAAGTATGGTTAGGATTATTTCTTATTTTAACTATTGAACCTACTAAAGCTACAGTGTCTAAAAATAAGAGTGCATTAGAAGAATTCTTACAAAAGCCGGTTATTCGTTTGGCTCAAGGTATTGCAGGACTAACGAGTGTATATAAAGGTGTAACGTTAAGTAGTGCGTATGCAAAAGAGAGAGCTGCACGAGAGATACAGCTGCTTATAGAAAATAAGTTTCTACATGAACAACAGGAATTAATATGAAAAAATTAGTACTAGCAGTGCTTTTGCTTTCAAGTTCTATTGAATTATATATGCGTGCAGACTGTTTGCTATCTGCTATAGATTCAAATAATATAGAGCAGGTAAAACTGCTTTTAGACACTTATGAATATTTAGATAGTGACTATAAAAATCTACTTTTAAATTCAGCAAAAGAAGCTTCTTTTGCAGCAAGGAAAAACATAACTTTTTCTCGCAGTCCTGAAGATATTTTTTGTACTACTGTAGGTACTTTGATGCTGGGTGCTACGCTATCTTTTACTATTCCCGAGGTGCAAAAATCAATACCGGGCTTTAAGTTTGATGATGCTATGAAAGGGCAAACAATAGTTACCTCTTTAGTCAGTATACTGTGTATATATTGGGGTATTAACTTAAAGAGTGCTCGTGCTAATTTAAAAGCTGCTCGAGAAATAAAAGAGCTTATAGAAAAAAAACTTGTATTAGAACCTAATTAACAATAATTATATAACACAACCAATAAATCGAAAGAAAAACAATGAAAAAACTGCTTATAACTACAGCGTTAATTGCAAGTATTGCTCAATGCAGCCTGCGTGCAGATTCTTTATTATATGCTATCGATGCACATAACGTAGAAAAAGTAGCAAAGCTCCTTGAAAAACATGGTCATCTGCACCATGAATACAAAAAAACCCTTATGAGAGCGGCAAAGCAATCCTCTCATGCTGCAAAAAATAAAGTAGGTTTTTTTAGTAGTGGCACTGATTTTATAAAACTAATTACGGGCATGGGTTTTTCTGGTATAGGTACTCTAGGACTTGCTGCTGCAGGAGGAATGCTATGGGCTAATAAGGGTGATTCACCAAATGGTGTTTTACTAGGTGCAGGGTCAGGTATTGCTACTATTACGGGCCTTAGTCTTATGTACAAAGGTTGGACTTTAAGCACAGCTAAAACACGTCTTGAAAGAGCACGTGAAATTGAGACTATGATTTCTCTTAAGCCAGCACATCACGAATAATTTTTTAATTTATAGGTAGAAAAATTTTATGAAAAGATCGCTAATAATAGCATTTTTAATGATAAGTTTTGTTCAATTAAATGTATATGCAGATTCTTTGTTATACGCTATTGACTCACATAACGTAGAACAGGTAAAAACTCTGCTAGAACCATATGAACACTTGTCTCATGAGTATAAAAAAAAGCTTATGAAGGCAGCAAAACAAGCTTCACATGAAGCAAAGGCTAAAATAAGCATTTTTAGAAGCGGGCCTGATTTTGTAAAATCATTAGCAGGTATGAGTACTGCTGGTATAGGTATAGTAGGTGTTATTTTGGGTATAGTAGTAAGGAGTTCTTGTACTGGTTATTGTGATGATGGCCTTAAGTTGCTTGCCACTCTATTTTCAGTTGGCTCAAGTGCTGTTATTGGAGCAGGCACTGTTCTTGTATATAAGGGTTTAAAACTAAGTGCTGCTCAAGCATCCTTGGCACAGGCTCGTGAAATTGAGACAGCAATTTTTCTTAAACCAGCACATCACGAATAATTAACTTATATTTAAAGAGGTTTTTATGAAAAAATTAATAATAAATTTAGTAATGTTAGCAAGCTTTTCAGCAGTTAGTGTAAAAGCTGATGGATTAATAGACGCTATTAAAGCAGGTAATGTACGCAGAACTCAGTCTCTTTTAGCTCAACACAGATATCTTGAGCATACCTATAAAAAAGAACTTGCTCATGAAGCGCGTAAAGCGACTAAGCATGCTAAAAAAGCAACTGAAAGTTTATCAAACAGCAATCCTGATGCCTTTCGTTTGCTAAGTGGTCTTGGCTTTAGCGCAGCTGGGCTATTTTTAATGCAAAGGGGTATGCGTGATTGGAGTAAGACTGGATTAAAACTAAGTGATGTAGGTTCGGGGTCAGCAAAAATAGTTGCCGGAGCAGCTGTTGTTTTAGTAAGCGTTAAAGAAGCTTATAAAGGCTGGAAGCTTTCTATTGCTCATGGGTATTTAGAAGAAGCTAACGCTATTGAGTTACTTATTGCTGAAAAAGAAACACGACATCATAATTAATTTTTTTAAAGTTTATAAGTGAAAGAAAATACGTATGAAATTAAGATATATTGTTGCTCTGCTATCTCTTAACTTTTGTAGTTTAACAGTACGTGCAGATGAACTGCATGAAGCTATAACTCAGATTAACGTTGAACGAGTGAAAGATCTTTTAGATAAAAAAGAGCATTTTACTCACGATGAGAAAAAGCGCTTAGAAAAGTTTGCTCATGCAGTAACTAAAGATGCTAAATACAGAACGAAAAGCGTTTGGCGCAGTGGTGAAGATATGGCACATGTATTTGCTGGCCGTACGTTTATGATTGGTGGCTCTGTAGCGAGTTTATATGCTCTTTCAAAAGCTAAAGATAATGGCAAGTTAATGTTAACCAGTTTAGGTTGCTGGGCTGCTAGCCTTGTCCTTGGACATGCTTGGCAGCGCAGAGGGCTTCATTTACATAATGCTCGCGCGTGGCATAAAAAAGCACGTCAGATTGAGTCGCTTATAGCTGATAAGCATGCGCATCATCATCACCATAATTAAATATATTTACTTTACTGTAAAAATAAGCTAATACTAGCTAAAAAAGAGGCATCTTTACCACTGGTGAATGCCTCTTTTTTTGGCGTATACTAATATTTAACTTGAGGACTCTGTGATGTATAACTGTAGCAGCAACAAGCTTTTATGCTTGATTTTAAGTGTAAGTGTGTATGTAAACGTATTAAAAGCTCAAACTATAGCTGGTGAAACAAATACTCTAGTGGAATTTGCAACTCAGAGCAAAGATGCTTTTGTAGATTTTATAGCACAACAATCAAGTAAACATCAAGCAACGGTAGACCTTATTGTCAAAGATTCTAAAGCATTTTTCTATTCTTTTTCATTGAAGCCTCAAACATTACGAGAGGCTATAATACATACCAATAGTACCGCAGTAAAAAGTTTTTTAGCTCCAATAGGTAAAGAAAAAACACTTACTGCCAAGGAGTATAAAGAGCTTGTTCAGCTGGCGCAAGATATGGCATATGTAAGAAGATATGCGCTATGCGGTCTCTTTAAAAGCCCTCGAGACATTGGTGTTCTGCTGAGCTATATCACGGCGATAGGTGTTGGTGTAACTGGTATAAATATCTTCACTGAATATATAGATGGGTATACAAAAAAAACATTAATAATCGATTGTGCCGATGGTACTACTAAGCGTGCTTATTCTATACCTAAAGATGCTAAATTTAAACGAAAGTTATTAAGTAGTGCTCAAGCTGGGACTAAGTTTTTGGGTATTGTAGGTATAGCCTGTTGCTTTCCGGGCATGGTTAAAGCGTGGCGTCTTGAGTATGGACACAGAAAACTAAAAGAAGCTCGAGAGATCGAAGCGATGCTGATTGATCTTGTTGAAACGGAGACTTATAGTTACTAATGGACTTGTGTAAAATGCATAAAAAAACAGATGCTTTGACATTTCCTGTTGCTCTTTGATAATGTTCATCAGCAGTATTAGAGTGCTCTAAAAAAGGGGAGAAGCAAAATGAATAAGTGTCTTAGAATTATTTTACAGATTAAACCAAAAGAGCGTTTGATACACTCAATTGTGCAACAGCATGCGCGTGATTTAGATTTAGAAGGCCTTGTGCAACCGGTAAATGCGCAAAAGTTGAAAATTATTATTTGCGGCAAAAAAGAAAAAGTGGATCTTTTTGTAGATATGCTTCATAGAGAATCAGCTCAAGAAGATATTCAAGATATTGAAATTGAACCATTTTTAAAAGATAAAGATTATCGTGGCGTCTTTAGGGTTATAGAATAAGAGCAAAAAAAAGAACACCAGAAGCTTAAAGCATTAATTTGTAGTATACTAAAAGACGTAATAAATTAATAATCAGGATAACTAGTATGGTATTACGTCTTAATACAAATAATTGTATATTTTTAGCATTCTTTTTTATAGTATGTGCAGCACTTCAACTGGCTGCTCAAGACATACAGTTGAGCTTGCTGCCATCAGCAGATGAGCACTTTGCTGCACTGGATGAGCATTTTAAAAAGCCTCTACAGGTAAAAAAAATAGTTTTTGATATAGATACTTATTCAAATACTCAAGAGCTTCTTTCGTTAACTGGTTTAGCGGAAAACTCAGTTATCAGCTGCCAGGATCTTAAGCGTGCTTGTTGGCACCTTAAAAGAAAAAATAAGTTTGATACTCTTATACTTAGCCTGTCTGAACCGACAAATACTGTTGATGGAGTTAC
>JACDHA010000018.1 GCA_013821315.1 Candidatus Dependentiae bacterium
ATAAAGTGGATAAATTCTTGAGCTACTTCCTCAGGTCCACTATATGAACAACTAGCAACAATACGATAGCAATTTTGCTTTTTTACCTCGGCTTCTAAGTAATTTGCCCAATTAATATTATCTTGAACGAGTTGGTCACCCCAGCCACGTGCTTGTAATCTAGATTTGATTATCACATCAGAAACCTTGATAAAACCAAAACAAAGAGGTAAAGCAGGCTTCACCGTAGAACATATAACTTCTGCTGGCACTACAACACCACAGATAATGGTAGATTTATTGATTTGGCTATTTTGGAATGCTTTTATTAACCAATAATCGGTTGTTTTTTGTCGCCACTGCTGGTCAGAATTAATAGGAACACCTTTTTCATCAAAATCATACACTTCAAAGAGATCTTTGGGCAATTTTAATTTTAAGTGGTGAACAAGCGTTGTCTTTCCTGCACTACTTGTTCCAGTAATTATAATAACTTTTGTCTTTCTATTCATAGTTAGTCCTACTTACATCCTAGTTTAAGTAAAAAATAAGTACTATACGTTAATCTGCCAAACGGGCAAGGCCTTTTCTCTTACTTCGATTAAAGCAGTAGACAAATAACAGAAGTGAACTAATTGCGTACGGAATACTTAGGGCGTAGCCCTTAATTAAATAAGCTGTTGGATCTTGCTGATGCATGACATATCCTCGCATACCTTCAAAAACAGAGCTCATGGGCAAATAACTGCTCAAAGCTTGTCCCCACTTAGGCAATACCGCTACTGGGTAATAAGCGCCACTAAAGGGCATCAAAAACCACGCTATGACAAAGCCAAGCTCAGCGCCACGCTTTCCAAGAGTAACAAGTATAGATAAGCAGATAAAAGCCAGCCACATGCTAGAGAAAAAGATAGGCGGCAAAAAAAGCAAGTAATTCAAAATAATAGACCACAGAGATACGTTATACAAAAGCGCTATAAACAACATGCATGTGCTTGTGGTAATAGTCATCATAATTATAGTAAATACTACACTAGCAGCTATCCACTCACCTATGCGTAAAGGCAAAGAAAATAAGTTTATTACGTTATTTGACCAAAGCTCTTCAGCAAATGTTACACACATAATATTGCAACCCCGACCGATTATTTGCCATAAAAGAATGCCTAGCAGCGCAGCGACTTCGTAATTATCAAACTGACCCCCACGCGCTTGCTGGATCCATGATCCTAAAAAACCCCAAATAAGTATATCAAGAACGGGCCAATAAAGGCTACCTAAAAGAAAATTAGGATCTCGTCGCCACATACGTGTATGACGAAGAACCACTGCCCATAACGATGCACCTGAAATCATAAGCTTGTTTCCTGTTTTGCCATGCTTAAAAAGTAATCTTCAAGTGTCGGCTTATCAATTGAAATATGTGAATAAATAATCTTATGCTCACCAAAATAAGCAAGCACCTGAGCAATGACATGCTCATCAAGTTCAATCGATAGTTGATTATCTTTTGCACTAAATGGTAGCTGTGCATTCTGTAGATATTCACGCGCACGATTAAGGCCACTAGAAATAATCAAATGAAGGTGAATTTTTGAAATTGATTGTGCAAGCTCAGTTGGAGTATTGTTTGCGATAATAGAGCCTTTTTTGAGCACTAATACCCGATCACAAAGCTCGGTTACTTCGCTCATATTGTGCGACGTTATTAATATCGAAGTACCACGTTCTGCGCGTTGAGCCAAAATAAATTGACGCACTTCACGAGCAATATCAGGGTCAAGCGAAGCTGTTGGTTCATCAAGCAACACTACCTGAGGATCAGCAATAAATGCTTTTGCAAGCATCACACGTGTTGCTTGACCAGCTGAAAGAGTTCCCGTCTGACGGTCACGCATTGGCCACATATCAAAAGTCTTGAGCAACTTTTCGATCTGCTGCGAGCGATAAGGCTCAGCAATGCCATAAATACGCCCAACGACATCAAGATTTTCAGCCACGGTTAGTCGGGCAGGAAGTTTATCATACCCACTAGCATAACCAACCTTCTTGAGTGCTGCAATACGAAATAGCCTAAAGTCCGTACCGAAATAGCTCATTGAGCCAGAGCTGGGTGTTAAAGTACCCAAGAGCATTTGAATAGTTGTTGTCTTACCTGCACCGTTTGAGCCTAGAAAACCTAAGATCTCACCCGCTTTAAGGTCAAAAGAGATGTTATTGACAGCTGTGTAGAGTTGTGGCTTTTTAAACGGCCATAAACCAGAAACAAATATTTTAGTAAGATTATCTACTTTAAGGACTGACATAGAAGTTACTTTCAGTTTCGGCTTAGCTTAGGAGTATTGAAAAGTGGCAGATTTCCTCATTTCCTAACAAAGAACTCTATTAAAGAAATGTACAATATGCTCATTAATCATTGTCATTGTTTTATAGGATTCAGCTGCGTTCCATGAACGCAATGGCCACTTTATAAATATTTCATCCCCAAAGTCGCCATGAGCTGCCTCAGGGATAACCACAAAAGAACAGCTCGTTACAGAGCACAATTTCTGTATATGTTCATTACTCTTCTCTTCGCGCTCAAAATAGCGATCACGCGACAACTCTTTTCTTTTTAAATATTCTGGTGTCGGCTCAGTTACTTCCAGACTCTTTGAACCGAACATCAATAACAATGGCTTATTAATAGGTTCTTGTCCAATGACTTGGTCATACCAACCGTCTAGGTCAATTGCTGCTTTACACCGCGTATCAGTGCGGCAGAATTCAATTGATGCAGTCCCTCCTGCTGAATGGCCCATTGCAGCAATTTGTCCAAGATTCATACGGTGGTACAAGATGCTCTTTGTATCTTGATTGAGCTTTGTAAGTTCATCAAGCAGAAACTTCATATCTGCCTTGTATACGTCAATTGCTTTAGTTTGAAATTCTTTTTGTTCTTTTTGAGACATTTTATTAAATTGTTCACTCAATGGAAGTGAAGACACCACTCGGCCATCTGCAAAGAATGTTAATGCATTCAAGTATGGATGATCAATAACTGCCACTATATACCCATGACTTGCAAGATTCTCTAAAATTACCAATGAAGTATCGCTAGGTAAACCAAGGAGCCCATGTGAAAATAGTACAACCGGATAAGATTCTTGCTCATGTGCTAGGGGTGCATTGATATACGAATTAGTGCTCATACCATGGAAGAGCAATTTCGCCATAAATTCAGGTACATGATAATAGGATGCCACAACTTTTTGGTAATAGGGCATTTTTGCACCAAGATAAGGATATTTTTCAAAACCTTCAGTCGTATTGGCTGGATAGAAAAATCTGACAACCAAAGCTCGTTTATCTTCAGGATTTTCTGCAAAAGTTTCTTTACGTGTCTGATCAGTAAATTCCACAACCTTAGTGCCAACAGAAAATATACCGGTTGGCTTAGAAAACTGTTTAAAAACAGGTGAAATATACCAAAGTAAGCCAAAAATAAAAGCTATACTAATAAACGTAACTGATTTAAACATTAAATCCCTATCCTTATTGACTGCTGTGTAGAGCTGCGGCGTTTTAAATGGCCATAAACCAGAAACAAATGTTTTAGTAAGATTATCTACTTTAAGGACTGACATAAAATTACTTTCGATCTTAAAAGGCAAAGCTCATAAGCAAATAAGCTCTAAGCATCTAGCCTTACTTAAGACTTTCTAGTTTAAGAACTTGATTAAGAGTTATTCTATTAAGTTCTGTTGAGTTTATAAAAATATAGAAAACCAAGGAAATGATACTATCAAAAAAATAACTAAATTCTTATTTTATTAGTGCTATCATGAAAAATAGTATATCAGTGAATTTATTTAGCGACAAATTATTAGCTTCGTAAAAATAGTACCTCTATATTTAGACAAAAAAAATAGTTGAAGACCTTGTTATGTTATTTCTCTCTTTATATTTGCTATGGTTGCACTAAAAACCTAGCAAAATATACTCTTTTAACCGCATTTCACTTATTATTAATAGATACATCGTTATTAATATTTAAACTCTAGGCAATATATATTAAAATATGGTATTATTAAATCTAATACATAAGAAGCTCTCATGAAAACAAAAAATGTTACTTTTTCTATTCCTATAAATCTTATTAATACACTTCACTCACGAGTAAACAAAAGGGAATTAAGCCGCTTTGTAGTAAAGGCTTTACAGAAAGCCCTTGAGGAGGAAGCTATAACCCTCAAAGCAGCTTATAGTGATGCCAACAATGATGCTGATAGATTAGAAGCTCTAGAAGATTGGCAAAATTTAGATAGTGAAAGTTGGCAATGAGTAATTACTCACCTAAAAGAGGTGATATATACTGGGTAAAATTAGATCCTACTTTGGGATCAGAGATACAAAAACAAGACCTGCATTGATTGTTTCTAATGACTTAGCAAACGAAATAAGCAATCGAGTTATCGTTGCCCCCATTACTTCTTCAGTAAAAAACGTATATCCCTTTGAAGTAGGTATAGAATTATTTAATCCATGTAAGATTCTATTAGATCAAGTTAGATCTCTCGATAAGATACGTTTAGGAACAAAAATAACTACTTTAAATTTAGAAACTATGCATAGCGTCGATAAAGCTCTGAAAATAGCACTTGCTCTCGTTTAATTTTTGCATTATTAGGTATATTAAAATTTAAAGACTTTCGAAACTTTACATTGACTTGAATTTGGGATAT
The DNA here is from genome assembly GCA_013821315.1 of Candidatus Dependentiae bacterium. Classification (NCBI taxonomy): domain Bacteria; species Candidatus Babelota bacterium. The sequence continues at coordinate 4,704 of JACDHA010000018.1, forward strand.
TAAAAAAATTAGAAATCTTATGCAAAATCTTATCTCTTTCTATAAACAGCGTCTTAACCTTCAAGATGCTACGTTTCAACTTATTGATCACGTTGATGCTACTGTTGCGATTGTTTTTAAAGTAAGCTTGCCTACAGGTATCCAATTCATTTTAAAAATATGCACTCGACCTAAAGATTTCGCAAATGAAGTATATTTCTTGAACTATTTTTCCACTATATTACCGGTACCTCGTATTATAAAAGTTGTGCAGACTGAAGCAACTACTAATGGTGCTATTTTGATGGAATGTCTGCCAGGAACAATACTTAAGTCTAAAGACCTTTCAGTATCTTTAGCTTATGAAATCGGTTCATTGCTCGTGCGCGTCCATCTTAACCGAATGACTGGTTATGGAGACTTATCCCAGTTAGACAATTTAAGCCCTGATCCACGTATTAACTTTTCTCTTAAATTTGAAGAAGCACTAACCGAATGCAGAGATCATCTACCGAGTAGTATTATTGAACAATGTCGCCATTATTTTGATACACACCTTGATCTTTTGCCTACAGTTGATGGTCCGTGCATTACTCATCGTGATTTTCGACCCGGCAATATAATAGTTTTTGATGGCAAACTTCAAGGAATCATTGATTGGTCAGCAGCGCGATCAAGCTTTGCGGAAGAAGATTTTTGTTTTCTTGAGCATGGAGATTGGCCTATGAGCTCTATCAATAAACAATCATTTTTCGAGGGATACGCAAGTATTCGCCCCATTCCTGATTATACTGCAATAATGCCACTCTTACGTATAAATAGAGCAATTGCTGTAATTGGCTTTACTATTAAACAAGGAACATGGCAAAATAAGCTTTCCAGCGTGTATCAATTCCATCCGCAATTTCTTGAAACATTTTTTAATACATTGTGATAAAGTTGTGCTAAATATTACGCCGTAAGAAGTGCAAAAAAGATTCAAAGATTTACAAAATAAGCAATTTTTGCTATACTGAAAGAGAATTATATCTTTTAAACCTCTAAATTTTCAAAAAATTAGCGAGGATCGTATGAAAGTTTCTTATCCTATCCTGTAAATAAGTTATTAAGGCGCTATCAATCGCGACATAACTTTATCTTATTATCAAATCAACTACATTCTATGTGGCATTAGTGTGCTACTTAAAAACATAGGACACATTTATGATGTGTAATCAGGGCACAAGCCTACTTATATGCTTTCTTCTAAGCGTACCGGCTAAGTGTGCTTACATAGATCAAAACGAATTTAGTTTTTACAATTTTGAAAGAAATACAATGAGTGATAAGAAACAGTTTTCATACGATGAAAAAGAAGTAACCTATGAAAACAAGTCTGCAGGAATTACATTAGCAGGAACTTTTACAGCACCCTCATCAGCCGAAAAACATCCAGCCGTGTTACTTGTTTCGGGTATGGGTGCAATGGATCGCGATGGCACTTTTTATGGCCATAAGCCTATGCTTATGGTAGCTGACTATTTAACGAAGCATGGAATTTGTGTACTGCGATTCGATAAACGCGGTGTAGGCAAATCAACAGGGACATTTGATCTTAACGTTACCAGTAATGATCTAGCCAATGATGTGCTCGCAGGTATTGAATATTTAAAAACATGTCCTGAAGTTAACACTAAGCAGATTGGTTTAATTGGGTTTAGTGAAGGTGGCTTTATTTCATCAATGGTAGCCTCCCGCTCAAAAGATGTTTCTTTTATTGCTTTAATGTCAGGTGCTGTAGCAAATGACATAGAGTCAATGGTCGAACAGAGTGCAACTCAACTACGCTTTGATGGAGCATCTCCTGATATTATAGAAAAAGATGGAGCGATCAGAAAACAGGTTCTTGAAATCGTAACTTCTCAAACAGATGCGCTTAAAGCCGAAAAGCAATTGCGTGAACTGCTTGATGGGTATTGGAATCAATTAACAGAGCAACAAAAAAGCGAAGCTAATACATTGCTTTTTGCTTTTTCTAAACCTAAGTTTGACGCTCAAATCAGCACCTATAATTCACCTTGGTATCGCTTTTATTTGGGATATACTACTACTAATGCATTAAGCAATATTTCTGTACCTGTCTTGGCTATTAATGGAGAGTTTGACTTTATGCCACCACGTCTCATTTTTCCAATTATTCGTAATGCTATGAATAAAGCAGATAATAAAGACCATACTCTTCTTGAATTGCCAAACTTAAACCATGCTATGAAAACGTGCAAAACTGGTTCAATTGCAGAATATGCAACCCTTGAAGAAGCCATTTCTCCAAGAGTACTGCAAGCTGTTACTGATTGGATCATCAAGCGTACAATTACTGCAAACTAATTTTTTTACAATCATAGCTAAAGTCTCTAGAATTTAACTAGGGCATTAGCTCTTTATTGAGTATTTTGTTTGTTTTTTACCTAGAGCCTATCTGTTTGTTCTTGCCTATTTAAATTAAAACTTTATTCTATCAAAGACAAGATTCAATTACAGCAAATTAATATGAACTCACTAGAATTTTACAACGTTACTGTTACTTATTGGCTATACTACTGAATAACTTCCTTAATAAGCCATTCATACAGATTTCTTTTTTTCATATCAAACTTGACTCCTACAAGAACTATTTCTTTGTTATTCATTAAATATTTTTGGTGATAATTCTTTTCTTCTATTTGTTGCAAAGCTTCTTGAGCTGAACCTTGCACCTTAAATTCAAAAATAAAAATATGCGTTAAGGTTTCTATGGTCATATCTATTCTACCAATATTTGTCATTACTTCGACATTAACAGACAAGTTTAAAACTTTAGCAAGTATAAACAGTATAGTTTGATAGTATTTCTCTAAATGAGGTATTTGTATGCCTGAGGGAATATCAGCAAAGAAGGTTTGTAATAATCTACAGAAAAGATCAACGTTATTGTGCTCAAGTGACTTTTTTAACTTTACAGAAAATTCATTAATTGTACTTAAATCAACACGAGAAAATAGCTTTAGCAGATGCTTAAGAAAAGAAGACTCTACTTCAAAATTGGGAAACCCCAGTTTGTAGTTTTCAGTTTCTGAATTATAGCTTTTAATCGTGAGATACCCTGTTTGAAAAAGAAGAGTAGCTATAGGTATATCTTCAATCTCAATTGTACCTAATTCATTGAAGCCCAGTTCAATAAAATCTAATTGAGTTACGGAAAATTGCTTATTTTTTATAAGATTTAAAAGAAATGAAGGGGTACCTGTTTCAAACCAATAGTTTAGAAACCTTCCACTACCTAAAAACAAAAGAACAGAGTATGGATTATATATTTTATGTTGTTGTTCTTCGCTAAACTGATAGCCATTATACCAGTGCTTTAATTCGCTTAAAATTTCCACACTTGTTTTCTTTTTTTGTACAGCAATCTTTTTTATATAGAAGTTAAAATAAGTTGATACTTCTTCAAAAGTATATCCTAAAAGAGTATCTGCTTGAGGATATAAAGTAATATCCTCTAAATTATTCAAACCAGAAAATATTGAAGTTTTTGAAAACTTGCTTACTCCTGTAATAAAAACAAAATGTATATGCGCATCTAAATCTTTTATAACACCAAAAAAGTCCCGTAATATATTTCTACACTCAAGCGCAACGTCACTTTTTGCTATATTATTAATTATAGGATAATCATATTCATCTACCAAAATTACTATTTTATTAATTTTTGCAAGTTGCTCTACAAGACTTGTAAATTTTGTCTGCAAAGAAGGTGCTTGATTTACGTCAATACTATAACTGCGTGCAATCTCTTCAATTTTCCACACAAGATCATTATACAACGCTTGACCACTTGTTGTAGCAAGAGCCGATAAATTTAGTTGTATTACTGTATAGGTACACCAGTCATAATCACTTTGCTCTATCCATAATCCTTTAAAAAGCTCTTTATTTCCTGAAAAAAGCTCTTTGAGCGTTGATATAAGCAGTGACTTGCCAAAACGACGAGGACGAGAAAGAAAATAATAAGAACCCTGACTGATAATATCATAAATTTGTTTAGTTTTATCTACGTAAATATAGTTGCCTCTAATCTTTTGAAAAGATTGAATACCTTTAGGCAATAACTTTATAGCACCCGTCATGCGATTCCTTAAGTTTCTTAATAATAAAACTCTAATAAGTCTTATGCTACAGCATCTTATTCAATATTATAAGTATACCGTTATCAGCATGTGAACTGTAGATAATATATTAAAGTATGACATTATTAAATGTGCTTTAGGAAATTAAGCCAAGGTGTAGTACAAGCTTTACAAAAGGATCTTGAAATTCATGTCGACAATAATGCTGATAGATTAAAAGTTTTAGAAGAATGGCAAAATTTAGATAGTGAATAGTGGTGTGCCCGGTTGGATTCGAACCAACGACCTACGGATTAGAAATCCGTTGCTCTATCCAGCTGAGCTACGGGCACGAAACACAAGACATTCGGATTGAATGGTATCTAATAGTATATACTACTATTTGATTTTCTCAAGTATTCTCTACATTATACCTAAAAATTATTATAATTTAGATACTTGTACGTTTTGTATGAAAGGTGTAGCAAGAGCTTTATCAATTCGCTGTGTAATAATTAATAGCTGTTCATGCTTTTCTTTATGCTGTGGCTTTAATCCTTCTAATAAAAGCTGCCCTGAAAGAGCAATCGGAAATACTGATAGAACACCCGATGTTATTATAAGAGCTATAGCCGAATCATAAGACATATGGTTTTGTAGTTTTTTTATATGTTTATTTAACATATAAGTACCGGCTAATCCAGCAATTCCTATACCAGCACTTGCCAGTCCGCAATAGATATCAGTCATATCATGTTTTTGATCTAAACGATCTAGGTGATAACGATGCTTATTAGCTATTTCATGCTTAATACCCTCGAGTACTTTCTGCACATCAAGGGCATTAAGAACTGCTAAAGCTGAAGCATGTCGTAGATTTTCATCAATAGCAGGTTCTTTTAACGTTAAACACTGATTATACAATTTTCCAGAAAAATCAGAAATTAAACTTTGCGTTGTATATTCCTTGAATGTGTACGGTGTTATAATAACATAAAAATTGCCTGTACCTTCTTTTCTAAATTGAGTATGCTTAAACGGTTTTTTAGCATATATTTTACATTCACCATTACATTTAATAGTGCCATTGAAATCAAAACTATCACATTGAATAGTTATTTTATCGCTGCTAATAGTTCCATTACCCCCAATAGTACCTACGTTTATACAGGCAGAGTTCCAAGCAAGTAACGTGCCATTATTAGTATAGTTATTGGCGTTAATTTCAGCATTAACTGAAGCAGTATAGCCATAATTGCTAATCATGCCATACAGAGGCTGAAAAGCAAATAATCCAACGAGTGCACTGCAAAAAAAGCTTTTAGTTATTTTATAGAGTATATTTTTCATAATTTATGCCGGAATAAAGAGTTGTTTAAATTCTAACGTTATATGACGCAACTCAACTAATTGCGTATCACTAATATCACCTGAATGAAAGATTGCTTTATATAAGTCTGGGTAAATAGACTTAATATAGCTTATAAACTGCAAAGAAAAACTACGTACAAGCTTAATGTCTAGATCATCTAAAAAGTTATCTCGTAGCAACATAAGCAGCAAAGCCTCATCGACAAACGAATAGTTCATAAACTGTTTTTGTTTAAGAATTTCGTAAGCAACGGCACCACGCTTTAATCTTTTTTGAGATATAGGGTCTAACTCTGTACCAAATTGAGAAAAACCAAGTAGTTCTTGATATTGGGCAAGTTCTAAACGGAGCGCTCTGCTCATTTTTTTAACTGCTTTAGTTTGAGCAGCACCACCTACACGTGATATAGAAAGCTCAACGTTTATTGCTGGCCTTACACCACTATTAAACAACTTTGTATCTAAAAATATTTGTCCATCAGTAATAGATATTAAGTTTGTAGGAATATAGCCTGTTATGTCGTCACCTTGCACCTGCACAATAGGGAGTGCAGTAAGCGATCCACCAACAGCTAACTTACCCGCGCGCTCAAGCAAACGTGAGTGCAAGTAAAAAACGTCCCCGGGATAAGCTTCACGTCCTGGAGCACGACGCATAAGTAATGACATTTCTCGGTAAGCAATAGCATGATTACTTAGATCATCATAAATAATTAAAACGTCTTGCTTTTGATCTCTAAAGTATTCACCTATAGTACATGCAACGTAAGGTGCTAAGTATCTGTCTAAAGCAGTTTCACTAGCATCAGCACCTATTATAACACAATATGAAAGAGCACCTTTGTCTTCAAGCAGACGTACAATACGAGCTAAATTTGCTTGTCGTTGCCCTATAGAAACATAAATACAGATAACGTTTTTATCTTTTTGGTTGAGCATAATATCAAGAGCAATAGAAGTTTTACCGGTACTTCTATTACCAATAATAAGCTCACGTTGCCCTTTACCAATAGGCACTAAAGCATCAAGTGCCAGTAGCCCCGTCTCGAGTGGCTCATTAATAGGACTACGCTCTATAATGCCCGGTATAGTTACCTCTATAGGCCTATACTCTTGCGCTACAATATCCCCTAGGGCATCTAACGGTTGACCTACTGCGCTTATCACACGGCCAAGCAAACCAGTACCTACAGGAGTTTTAAATACACCACCAGTACGACGAGCAATTTCAAGCTCTGCTACTTGTGTATGAGATTGCAATAAAAAAACTGATACAGAATCTTCATCAAGATTCATTATAATACCGCGGTTGCCACCATCAAATTCTATGAGCTCTCCGTAGACAGCACGTGTTAGTCCATGAATTTTACAAAAAGTGTCACCTACCTGAACAACAAATCCAATTTCATTAAGATTTTGCTCAGGCATATTTGAGAGTGATTTTTCAAAAAGCGAAATAAGATCCGTGCTCTTTATTTCCATAGCTTTATTCCTTAACGCATATGACTGAGTGCTCGTAATTGCTTACGTATTGAATGTTCCCACTCGAAAGTAGGGCTTATAAGCCTAATGCCTGCTATAAGAGTTTTATCAATACGCGCTGAAAGCGTTATGTTTTTACCTGTTTGAGATGCTAAAAATTTTTTTAGTTCGTTGATCTGCTTTGGAGCTAGTTCATGAGAACTTTCTGCTTTAAAAGACAGCATATTCCTTTGTTCATGAGCAAGTTGTACAATAAAGTTAAATACTTCTGGAATTAAAAATAACCGTTTATGAGATAGCAAAAGTTCAATCAGTTTTTCGCCTAGGCTCTCAAGCTTAAATTGCTGTAATACTTTAAGTAAAGATTCCTTTTTTATAGCATCACCAACAAGAGCAAGCTGAAGATAAAATAAAGCTGTTTTCCGTTGTTCTATAAAAGCTACAAAGTGTTCAATCTGAGCCATTACTTCCAGTGTCAACGTATGATCAAGTACATTTAAAAAGGCGTGAGCATATTTTTTAGCTAGTACACGTTGCATTATATCCATAAGTTACTTCTTTTCAATACGTGAAAGTGTCTGCTGAATATAGTTATGAGCAAGCTTTTCATCGGCAAAATAAACAATCAATTCTTGCTTAAGTCTTTTTTCGACACAACCAGTAAGAGTATGCTTTGTTTTTTGCAAACTATACTGCTCTGATTGGTGTTTGCGCCGTTGATTGGTAATTTCCCTAATAGCTTGTGATTGGACTTCTTTTTGTCTAAGCTGGTCTGCCACAACTTCGTTCCATTGATCTATTTTTTTAGATAAAGCTACACACTGTTGTTCCTGATCATGCACCTCTTGCTCAAGAAGCGTTTGAGAGACAAAAAGCTCGCTACGATCAACAGCTAAATCATGTTTATATTTTTCACCAGCTTTAATCTGGCTTACCACTAAGGGTAATCCATAGCGCTTAAATGCATATACTATAAGCGCTATGATTATACCAAAATTGATAAATTTAAATATAAGGCTAATCATGCAATACTTTTACCTTAAGTGCCTTTACAACTTCCTGGCAAACAGTGTCTAACTGATTTTTATCTAACTGTTCGGTTTCTTCAATGCTCACAGAAAGCTCCAAACGTGTAGGAACTTGCTCTAGTAAGGGCTTGTTTTCATTGAAGTATTGTTGACATCGCTGCCAACTTTCGCGCTTATGCTCCTGTTTAGTTATCAACAAAGCCTGTTGAGCAAGAATCTCATCTAGAAGAGTGGCTGTTACCGCTTTTTCTTTTTCAATAAGACGTAATGCTGGTTTAAGCACCAGACGAGAAACTATACCATACGCTATAAAAAAATGGAAAGCCTGCAATACAAGCGTTAAGTTAACCGTCATAACACAGTATTATACTGCAAATATTAATATAACAGCAATTAACAACGCATAGATAGCTGACGTTTCAATAAAAGCCATAGCAACGATCATTAACGTTCTTATACGACCAGAACTTTCAGGATATTTACCAATATTTTCACATGCTTTTGAACCAATAAGCCCTTGGCCAAGCGCAGGTCCAATTGTTCCTATACCCATAACAAAAGCTGCACCAATATAAGCTGCAATCTTTAGAGTACTAACATCTGCTACCATGATAAGCCTTTCGCAATTATGCTTTATTTTATGTACTTTTATGTACTATATGCTCTTCTCTCTATTTTACTCTTAAGATACGCTTTATTACAACAGCCTAGATCAAACTTATATACTAATATGATTTTGCATACTTGTTGTTAGTGGTATAGCATACTCTTGGTCTAAAAACTGTGCAATTTTTATCATATGCTCTTTTTGAACACGCGGGTTATTTTCAAACTCTTCATTACATTCTAGTATCAACACCGGTACTTGCTTTAAATTAGCTGCTATACCCTGTTTGCCAACCAACCATGACTCATGTTTAGCATGGAGTAGCGTTAAATAATCAAGAGAAACAGCCTGCTCTTCTGATCTATTTCTTTTTTGTAATCGTTTAAAACATACCTCTGGATCAGTTTGTAAATAAATAAAACCGCTTGGTTGCGCAGTATACTTATCTACAAGCCAAGAAAACCACTCTTGATAGAGCTGCCATTCAAGTTGAGTTATAAGACCCATTTCAAAACAGTTATAAGCAAAACAGTATCTATCAGAATAAACTGAACGCTCAAGCACTTGAAATGGTTCATGAGCTTTAAGAGCTGCCTCCTGTTGTGCCATAATACGTGTTATAAAAGCATAGGTCTGAAAAGTATAGGCCCATCTTTTAGGATCTGCATAAAAAAGCTCAAGAAGATTCTCACCACCTACATTTTGCCACTTTTCATGAGGCTCATACACTATTTGAGCAGTAAGATACTGATGTATTATTTTTAAAAAAGTAGACTTGCCCGCTCCAATATTACCTTCAATTACAAAATGCTTTACTGTTTTTTGAGCATGCATAACACTTTACCTCGGCTATTAAATATGCTTATTGTATCTATTTAATTATCTTAATCTTAACTGAGAGAAAAATCGAATTTTTTGAAAAAATTTATCAAATAAAGGGCATAATCACGTAGATTTTGTCATTAAAAAAAAACTTGCTAGACTGAGAGCGATTTACTTTGTCTTAGATTGAACATAATTTTTTAAAAACTTTTACGTTAGTACCACTTATGAATACAGTATATTATACCCGCTTCTTATATTTTTGTATGGCAGTATTATTAATTTCACCGCTTAAAATACACACTTTTTTTGACAATTTGGACGGTGACGATCTTTCATTGTTTGAACCGAGCATCGATGGCAACTCCCAAGACGTCTCTGGAGGTATATCAGGTGATCTTTCTGACGATAATTCTGGCGATAATTCAGGAGATCCATTTGCAGGTTCTAATGACAACGAAATAACACCCACTCAATCATTGGTAGCAGAATGTATATCAGATATAGCTATTCTTAGTCTTATTGCTCCACGCAACGATCCAACTATCTTACCTATCATTAACGTTCCTGCATTACTTAAAGAAGATATTTACTTACGAACAAACCCTTTTGTCACGCGAAGCCTTCTTGATTTACCAAGTTTACAACCACTGCTTTTTGAAAGTTGTGATTGGTCGTTTAGCGCACAAGCTTTTTACAACCAAACAAGTCGTGCTTATTTTAGCTGCTGTAGCCCTTTTATTCAAAGTTATATTGATCTAACCAATCAAAATATAATAAACGAAATAGAAACAGCTTTATCAAACGAGCTTGTACAAGAACAAGTGCCCTCGCAACTACAAGGCAATATTCCTCTTGTGCTTGGGTTATTTAGCACCGTTAAACTGCAACAACGACGTGCTGGGCTTATGCTCGGGCTACGTAAAGAATTTGGTAAATTTAATCTAAGCGCCAGTGTGCCTTTTTATTATCTTGAAAACAACTTTTTCTTAACAGATGAAGAACAAGAACGCATTGGTAATAACCCCTTTTTTAGGAATGAACAATCAGCTCCCGTTAACAGCGACGAAGATCGAGTAGAGCAGTATTTTATGCAACATCTTTTAGCTGATAGGGTTGGCTTTGGCGATACACGTGTAAGAGCCTTAGCAAATATCTACGAAAAGCCAAACACTGCTGTTTGGTTAGGACTTGAACTTACCTTACCTACAGCTACACATTTCAATCGGGGTGTTATAGGAGGTACTTTTAATTCTACTCCTGAGCAACCTAAATTTAATATAAAACGTTTATTTAGCTTAACACCTCTTTGCCCTCGAGAATCTGCAGCACAAGAGCGAGCATCAGCCGTTCTATCAAGTACTGTTCAAGAATTTTTTATTCAAGCACTTGATAGGTTATCAACTATTTTGCTTAATACACCGCTAGGAAACTCGCATCATAGAGGCTTTGGACCACGTTTAGATGTTAAACATTATTTTAATAATTATGTGAGCGCTCATACAATGCTTGCATTTGAATATTTCAATAAAAGAAGAGAAGCACGCTTTTATAAAGTACGAAAAGATGCAGCTGACTTTAATCGTGACTACGAAGATGAAGCATTAGCTTCATCAAACATAGAATTTCTAAATGCTCAAATTATTAATACATTTTTCCCTCGTAGTTACGTTACTACTATACGTCCTGGATCTCTCACTAAATTCAGACAAAACATTAGATACGACAGCAAACATTGGCAAGGTACTCTTGGCTTTGATTATTGGCGCTTAGGTAAAGAAAAACGGGGACATATAGCATCAACGTTAGTTAAACCAAAATCTGCTAGACCAGCGGCTAGTCAAGGAAAAGTATTTGGTTCATTTGGCTATTTCGGTTCAGCATTCTGTCAACGTATAGCATGGAACTTTTTACTTACAGGCGAGGTAACTGCATTTAACAAAAAAGGTATTGGAACTGATTTTACCGTTGGCGCCTCTATTGGCGTGGATTTTTAAACATATATCATGTATACTAAAAAAGGAACTACTATGAAATTGTTATCTACTTGTATTGTATTAAGCACTGTAATTGCTTGTTCTAAAGTACAAGCATTCGAATCACTAGAACTAGGCAGCACGAAAGCATTTACGTATAGCCCCGTTACTTTAAAAGCCGAATCACTTGCTCTTTTAGACGGCATACCAGGCCTTATTGATGAACATAAAATTCATGATATTATTTATATAGGTAGAGCAATTACACAGATACAAGCAGGTAGCTCTAATAAGTCAGGGAAGTATAGCTATAATGGTAAATTATACACACTGCATCAATTAGTAGCTTTAGAAAAAGAAAATAAAAATCAGCTTAAAGGCATGGTACCTGTTGTTATTGCTGATTTTGAAAAGGTTACTTCGCCTTTTTTAGCAAAAGCACAAGGCACTAAGCATTTTATGATTAAGCTTATTGCTGAATGGTGCAGTAAAGCTGGTCGCTCAACAAGTGGCCTTCTAGAATGGGCTCATTTAAATAGCGGAAGTGAAAAGGAAGTGTTCCATCGCAGTATTAAAACACTACAGGACCTTGATACTTTTTGTGATGACTTACTCCATTTTTTAAAAGATTTAGTGCGTAGTTGCCCTAAAGCACGTGATCGCTACGATCGCTGGAGAGCACAGCACAAATCACCCATAGAACAACCACAACTACAGTAAAGAACCTATGCAAGAGCTTGAAACACTATCTGGAACAGTTGATCGATTTCTTTTTCAAAATACAGAAAACGGTTACTCTGTCTTTATTGTTCAAGCTCTTTCTTCTCGAGCTACCATTACCGTAACAGGGTGCGTCCCTCATTTACACAGTGGCCAAGAAGTACAATTAAAAGGCAACTGGATATTCCATCCAAAATTTGGCAAACAATTTGAAGCTAAATATTGTGTAACACAATTACCTACTACCCTTGTTGGACTTAAAAAGTACTTAAGCTCTGGCCTTATTAAAGGCATAGGTAAAGTATACGCTGATAAGCTTGTTAACCACTTTGGCGCCGATATTATTGCTATAATAGAAAAAAACCCGCAACGACTGCAAGAAGTTGAAGGCATGGGCGCTAAGCGTGTAGAGCTACTTACAGCTACCTGGCATGAGCAAAAAGATATTGCTAATTTAATGATCTTTCTGCAAGAAAAAGATATTTCTCCGTCCCTGGCTGCGCGTATTTATAAAAAATATAAACATGAAGCAGTTGCTTTACTTCATGAAAATCCCTATAGACTAGCTGATGATATTTGGGGTATTGGTTTTAAAACAGCTGACGAAGTAGCTCAAAAACTTGGCTTTAATACTCATGCACCACAACGTATTGCTGCTGGTATTGTATACGTTATAACTATGGCCAGTCAGTCAGGCCATTTATATGTAGAACTTGAAGATTTAAAAACTAAAACGATTGCTCTGTTGGCTCTTGAGCATAATGCCCTTGAGCTTATTAAAAACGGCTTACATACGTTGTATAATAATAAAAAGATAAAATTACTCTCTCATGAAGAAAAGCATTTTATTACCCTTGCTCATTTTTATGCCAGTGAACAAGGTGTAGCGCAACGTATTTTAGGCTTAATTGAAAGACCTGCTAACACTACTATTAATACTGCAAGAGTGTATAATCACTTACGAGCTCCTGCGGCTGACTCTATCGCCCTTAATGAAGATCAACAACGCGCAATTCTTAGTTGTCTTACCAATAAAATTACTGTTATTACCGGAGGCCCTGGCACTGGTAAAACAACAGTCATTAAAACATTACTACAAATACTTGAACTTGAGCGCATAAACTATAAACTGGCTGCTCCTACAGGACGTGCTGCCAAACGCATTATAGAAAGCACCGGCAAAATAGCGCTTACTATTCACCGCCTACTAGAATTTGACGTAGGTACTATGAGCTTTTCTCATAACGAAAATAAAGCCCTTAAGCTCGATTTTTTAATTATTGATGAAGCATCTATGCTTGACATATTTCTTGCTCACGCAGTACTTAAAGCATTACCTTATACGGCCCATTTAGTGTTGATTGGTGACGTTGATCAGTTGCCTTCTGTGGGACCTGGCAATGTTCTTAATGATATACTACGTAGTGAAAAAGTATCGTATGTACGTTTAACACAAATTTTTAGACAAGCTCAAAATAGCTTAATTATTACCAACGCTCATCGCATTAATAATGGTGAAATGCCTGTGTCATTTCAAGAGGACAGTAAACGGGACTTTGTCTTTTTAAAAGAAGAAAATCCTGAATCTATGACTGATATTTTAAAACGTTTATTGTTTATAGAACTACCTAAAAAAGGGATCTCTCCTGAAGATGCCATGATTCTTTCACCTATGAATCGAGGTATAGTTGGTACCTTTAATTTAAATCATATATTGCAAGGCATGCTCAATCCACATGCAACACATGAGCAGATCAATCATGCAGGCACTTTGTTTAAACATAAAGATAAAGTTATGCAAATTCGTAATAACTACGATAAACATGTCTATAACGGCGATATTGGGGTAATAGAAGAGATAAATCTTGAAGATAAGTTATTAACGGTCAACTTTGGTGACAATCGTGTGGTACTCTATGAATTTGATGAACTGAATGAGCTTGTACTTGCTTATGCTATTTCTATTCATAAAAGCCAGGGGTCAGAATATCGTGCCATTATTGTACCATTATTTATGCAACATTTTATGCTTTTACAGCGCAATTTAGTCTACACTGCTCTTACACGTGCTCGCAACCTGTGTGTTTTTGTTGGGCAACCAAAAGCTTTAGCTATGGCAATACGTAACACCAAAGGCTCAGAACGGATTACTTTTTTGAAAAAGTTTTTAATTGAACCAGAAGACTCCAGCACCGCTCCAGCTGCATAGACAAACTGCTAAATTTGTTTTATAATTAAAGTAATTTACATGCTAATAGAATAAGCAATCGGCTCAATTAAACCTATAAGTAGCTCTATGATACAATCAATAAAATACACAGTAAGCCTAGCAGCAATCGCTTGTTTGTTAGTATCTTCCTTATCTGGCTGGTCATTTTTTAATTTTGGATCATCGCAAGATACCAAACCAGATACACAACAGGAACAACCTAAGCAGCGCCTCGTTACGTTAATGATCAACCCAGCAGGAGATGCCAATACATCAGGAAGATCATTTGACGAAACTTTTGAAAGAGCACTTACTCTACGCTGCGCTCAAGAACTTAAAACAAATTTAGAAGCTACTCATAACGTACGCGTTCTCCTGACACGCTTTCCCGGAGAAACAGTCGATCCACTCCAAAATGCTTCATTTGCCAATAGAATGCAGGTAAATCTGTATCTGAGTTTACATTTTTATAAAGCAAAAGAGTCACATCACCCGCTGTTTTTCTATTATTATTCCTCTAATCCTACAGCAGATTTACCGGTAAAACGCTCAAAAGAGCTGGTATTTTATCCCTATAATCAAGCATATAAAATGTATCTAAAAGAAAGCAAAGAGTATGCCCAAGAGCTTTACACATTTTTAAAACAAGATGAAAAAGAATACCACCTTGTTTGCTATCCCCCTTTGGGTATTGCCTGTAAACCACTTATAGGTATTTTAGCTCCCGCTTTAATGTGTGAAATAGGTATAGATAAAAAAGAAGACGTAAAACAGTGCATACTAGCACTCAACAGTGCTTTAGGTACTCTTATTAATCGTATTGAAAAAAACTTATGAAGAAAATATATTATTATATAGCATCTCTAGGCGCTTTAGGAGCAGGTTTACTGTTATACGCTTTTTATAATGAGCTTATACTCGTTAAAATACCAAGCAAGAAAGTTGCCGCCAGTGTATCAGATATTAACGTTAAAAAAAGAAACTTTCATTTAATCTATTGGCATGCAAATAAATGGGTAACCGAAGACAAAGAACTTATTAGCTCAGACACTCTCAGCAAAACGCTTACCAATGTGCTTACCAGTTGGCTTAATTTACTTGAAGAAGAGCATATTATTCAAAAGAAAGCTGTAGTGCAATCAGTAATGCTTGATGCCACCCAAACTGAAGCTTATATTTCTTTTGATCGCAGTTTTCTACCCAAAGAATTTTCTACCTACAGAAAATTATTACTTATAGAAGGTCTTCTGAAAACCCTACGTGACAATAGCTTACCTATTACTGTATGCTACTTTTTAGTAAATCATCAACCAATGCATGATCAACACCTTGATTTCTCTCAAGGATGGCCGAGCACTGGGTTTCTTGAAAAAACAAATTTTTAATTAAAAACACCTAATTGTTGCATTTTCTATTTGATTTTTAATATAATAAAATTAAATGTGAAATTATCTGTATGCAATAAAAGGAGAAACTATAATGAACAGACCAAGACAAGAAGAATCAAAATACGAAACCAACGGTATGGCAAAAGATGCCGATACCACTACGTCTTCATCACGTAAATCAAATGTAGGTACTTCAGGCTTAACTCAATCAGAGCTACAAGGGTTTCTTCTTTTTGGAGCAGGAGCTGCTTTAATAGTTGCACCTTGGCTTTTTCCTACCCTCGTGCGTTGGGCAGTAGCACTAACTGCAGTAGGCCTTATATTTGTTGGTAGTAGAAAAGCTCATCTTATAGAAAGAGCACAAGAGCTGTTTCAAAATATGAGAAATAAATAACTACTAAACAAGTTATTCTAAAAATTATTACGAGGGCTGTAAAAGCCCTCTCTTTTTAGCTATTTAGACCAAATCAACTATAAAGCTCTAAGTGTACGAAGACAACCTCTAGTCACATTTTAAGAGAGAACATATGCAAAGATATACTAATTTATTATTTCTGTTTTTATTATTGATAATTAAAGTAAAAGCAATGGATGAGCATTTACCATTTATTAAAAAATGTAATTTTATAGAGGCTCAAGAAAAAAAATCCGGAAGTCTTATGATTAAATCATCTCCCTCTAGGCAAGAGCATTTTACTTTTAAACAAGTAACATTAGATGATGTACCCTTATTACAAAAATGGTTTAACGAGCAGCATGTAAGCACGTGGTGGCCAGTACCTAAAGAAAATGAAGACTTCTTTACTGATTTTTTACCTCGAATGCGTAAAGAAAATATGCCCTATATAGCTATACTTGGCAACCTGCCTTTAGGATATATTCAACTATATCCTGTAGATGCAACAGAAACATGGCTACAATCAGCATCATTACCTAGCAACACTTTTGGCACTGATCAGTTTATAGCTCATTCTGAGTATATAGGCAAGGGATACGGAACACGTATGCTTAACGACTTCATCTGCTATTTAATTGCTCAAGATAGGAGCTTAAGCAGCTTTATTGTAGATCCAAGCCCAGACAATATCGGTGCTATCAAATCTTATGAAAAAGTAGGCTTTAAAAGTATAGGTATACTAGAAGCACCTTGGGGTTCCGCTTTGCTTATGCACTTGTCTCTGAACTATTAATCAACTTTATAAGACGTGTCGGAGATGCCACATCAATACCGTTAATACGTAGGATTCGCACAAGCTCTAACCGAACATTTGAAGCTATCTCAAATTGATCAAGTACTTTATCAGGACTCAAAAAACCACGTACCATAAACTGAAAGCCATTATCAGTGAAATTCTGTAACCAGACTATTGGATTAGGGCTTTTTAAAATATGAGGATTACCATCAAGTACCTGTGTAAAAAGCTGTTTGACCACTGCTGGATCAACTGAGTAAGGTACGGTAAGAAGAATATCATCAAATGCAAAAAACGTTCTTGAATAGCTCCAGTTTGTCACTGGGCGTGTCATAACATGGGAGTTAGGTATAATAACCGTAACACTATTTTTTCTGCGTAGTACTACTGAACGCAAAGTAACATGACGCACTACTCCAGTTACATCTTCATCAATACGAATAAGATCCCCTATTTTAATAGGCCGTTGCACTAAGATAATAAAATATCCTATAAAATCGGTAATAATCTCTTTACCAGCGACTCCCAGACCACCAATAATAGCAAAGATATATAACAGCGACGAACTTAATCCTATACTTTGCAGCCCGATAACAATAGAAGCCAGTAGTATACAGTAACGTGTCAACGACAGTAATGCACTTTGTACGCCAATATTAACCAGCAGTAGGTCAAACATACGGCGTAATATAAAGCGATTAACTACATACGCTAAAACTAGTCCGCCAATAAGATATAAAACAACTTGAGCTAAATCAAGTGAAGTAATAAAGTAGGTTCTTCCGGTAACAGCATCTTGTACTGGGTAAATACCTTTATGGAGCCAGTACGAAATAAGCCTAAAGCCTACAGGGTATCCCAACAAATTAGCAGCTAAAATAAAGCCACAAGCTACAAAAAATAAAAAACTTGCTATGACAAAGAATCCGTATGCAGTTCTACCATACGAGAAACGCTCTTTTATAACTTCTCCATCAGAATAGAAAAAGAAATTACCCGATATACGCTTAAGTTGCGCCTGAACTGCACCAAAAAATGGTATAAGCAATAGTATAAGCGCTAAGCGAGAAATAAGATAAAAGAACTGAGGGCCATACCCAATATAAGGGTTACTCATAACAATAATAAACAGAGCTATACCAAAAAATAGGTAATAATATTTTTTAACATGCTCTTGGACCCACTGCCATAAAGGCGTTGTTGTAGGAATTAAAGATACAATCTGTTCGCGACCTATAAAGCAGATAACAGCAATCTGCAGCAGCACAAAGTTAAGAGCAAGTAATGTACCAGGTACTGTTGATTTAGCATAATGAGCAAGCATAAATGCTTGGCGCACAAACAATATTACAATAGTAGAATACAATAAACTAGAAAGTATAAATAACGATCTGCGTTGATATTTTTTACCGGTAAACAAGTAACTACGTTGCATGTTAACACGCAGTATGTAACGCATAAACCGTGATGCATACCACAGAAAAAAAGGTATCGAAAGCAAATAAAACCACATACCCGTGTGAGGATCTTTAATCCATCTATAATACACTGATAAAAACCCAAGCGCCCAGAGAAAAAGAGCAAAAAGATGTTTATTAATAAAGGCAAGCATGACAGCAATAAAGCTTGTAATACGGTAGCCTATACCATAATCAGGACCAATAAGATTTAAAAAATTACGCACATCAGGTAAATATAACTTACAGAGTAAAAACAGAAGACTCAGGATGATGATTTTCAAAAGCAGCGGCAATAACAGTTGTGGCTGCTGCTTATACTCTGCAACAGTAGCTTGAAGAAACTGTTGATTTAAGTGAAGGCTCTCACCTATATCTTTTTGAAGCACATACTGAAAAAACTTTTTCATATCAGGTACAAATGACTGTAAACCACGCCATAAGGGTAAACGAGGGCCACTCCATTGAAGCTTATGCTTAAGTTCATCAAGCATTGCATCAATCTTTTTTAATGTAGCAGTACGCAAGTTGGTAATTTTAGCATACAGCTCAATAAGCTGCGCTATAACTTCACCGCGTCGTGGTGTATCATCTTCTGCTTCATCTTTAAGCTGTACTGCGTAACGCGCATACTCTAAATTTTTATTTTTAAAAAGCGTATTTTTTTGCTCTTTAAACAGTTTAAGTTTATTTTTTATGGTATCAGCTAAACGAGCATTTGCACTAAGCGCTTGTGCAGCAGCAGTCCGTTTATCACTTAAAGCCGACAAAAAAGCTTGAATATCAGTTTTTATTTTTTCGTACTGCTTGGTTTCTTTGGCTATATCATCATCGCCTGAAAAAGAGCCACTCGTTAGCTTTTTCCACGAATTAATAATAAGGGCTTGAACCTCTTTTTCGCTTATTTTAGCTTTCTCATAATCAGTACGAGCAAGTAAATTTTCTTTGCCTATCTCAACTTCATAGGTGATATGATTAAAGAGTCTACCTATCTCAATTGCTGCATGCCAGGTAGAAAGCGAAGTAGGAGCATACGTCCAGTTTTCCATAGCCAGTACATCAGCATCAGAGAGAGTATACTGTTGTTTATACTGAGCTATTTGATGCTCTTCGTTTTCTTTAAGTATATCAAGACCGCCAATATGCTGGGCATTTTCTTCTTGAATTTTACTTGACTCTTGTATTTGTTGCTTTAAAAAAAGATCTGCAGCTTGCACATCTTTGTCATCTATAATAATTTCGCGCTTAATACGATTATATTCTTTTTCTATAATCTCAAGCTGCAGTTGTGTGATTTTAATCTGTTCTTCAACTAATTTTATTTTATAGTTAATCTCTATTATCCGCTCGTCAGCAAGATCTTGTTTGTAACGTGCTAATTTTTCTTGTTCGTCAAGCAATTCGCCCATTTGTACCAGGCTTAGCCCAGATTTAGGAGAGTTCTCGCTTTTAAACTCTTTTTGGTCACGTTTTTTATCTTCATATTCTTGGCGAGCAAGAGACTGATTTTTTTTGCGATTTTCTAAATCTATAGCAGCTTTTTTAAGCTTTTCTTCTAATGCCCCTAAATCACCTTCATAATTTAAAAAAAGATCATGTATTTTTTGAAGATCTTCAAACGAATATAATGATTTATCAGGTAGTGCTATATTTTTGTTTTTAAACTCAGGATCTTGTTGGTATTCTTGCAGTAGTTTACTATGAGCATCAATAGTAGTAATTATGTTTTGACAAGCACGCTCAGTATCATCAAGCACCTGGGTTTCTTGAGCTATAATAGTACTTTTCTGTTGTACGAATTCAGCTTCAGCACCTTTAGCTGTTTTTATTTTTTGTTTTAATGTATTCGCCTGAAGACGCGCTTGATCTGACTGCACCTTAAATGAAAGCATTTTTTCTTCAAAACTGCTTTTTTCTTTTTGCAATCTATCGCTGTCTTTTTTTATACTTTCAGCAAAGCTTGTAGGCGACTCTATTTTAAACAAAGAAGAAAAAGGGCCTAATGCTGCTTGAGCATAAAAACTAAAAATTAAAACTAAAATGCTTATACTACTATATCTTTTATTCATGTACATCCAACTTTTTTAAAAAATCGATCGTTTTCAAGCGGTATCCATAAGGGTGAGCGCTGATACAACCAAGTAGCCATCTTTTTAATTGCTTATATCCATTACCAGCCAGCTTTTCACTCAAGCTACCCTCAACACTACTATCGTTAGGCCCCAAAATCAAGCGTAAAAATCGAGCGTCATACGAAGCTCTATCAAAAGGATACAACCCTATTTTTTGGAAAAACTTACTTAAAAAAATTTTTTGAGCTCCGGTCTCTTTAAATAACTCTGGCATCGTATACAACAACTGCACCAAGTCAACTATATCGTCTGACTCTTGGTTTAAGGGTAAAAAGTAATAGCAGAGCTCAAGCACATGATGCAAAAATGGCAAATGAGCTACACCCCAATGAAAAGGAACTTCAAGAAGCTCTACCTGAGAAACGCTCTGGGTAGATCCCCATGTACGCACCATGCACTGCACCAATGCGCCATTACTTAAACGCTCTGCTATAGCACGCGGCACAACCGCATCTATACGACCTTTACCGCTTATAAGTAAAGAAACTTTTTGCGAGTAAGGCATATACGTACGTAGCACCAGCGCTTGGGAAATTAAACTCGCCATAAATAATACAAACTTACATAAATAAACGGGGACAAAATATTCTTTTATATTTTATAAGTATACTCTTTTTTGACGTTTTTGTCATCTGTATTTTAATCTGTTTGACTTGTTTTATGCAAGCTCATTCTTCTTAAAAAGGGTTCCATTGAGGGCTTTCTTCCTAAAAAGCTTTCAAGGAGCTCAAAGGGGTTGCATGAGCCACCTTTGCTAATAATAGTATCAACATAGCAAGCTCCTATACTTTCTAAACTTTCGCCTGCTTGATTACGCTTTTTAATAGTATCAAATATATCAAGAGCAAACACTTGAGCCCAGAGGTAACTATAATATTTGGCACCATAACTAGTCAAATGATCAAACGAGGCATACGAGTGATCAAGGTCACTAAACGCTATACTCGTTCGTATACGTCTAAATAATCGTCTATGTATAGCAAAAACATCTTTTTTAGCACCCTCTTTAAATAGATTTAAAGACAAATACGCTAAATAGCATTGTTCCAATATCGTATCTGCGCTGTCATAGTGCCTGAGCTGCTCAAGAGCAGAAAGTATATTTTTTGGCAGCTGTTGGCTTGTTTTATAGTGGCAGCTTACCTGTGCAAGTACCTGCTCATCAGAAAGCCATTCTTGGAGCATTTGAGACGGCATCTCAACAAAGTCACGCTTTACACGAGAGCCTGATTGTAAGGCAAGTGGTTGTGCACCAAGCAATGTATGCATAGCATGACCAAATTCATGAAAAAGAGAGGCAACTTCTTGACGACGAAGTAATGACGGCTTATCTTGGGTAGGGCAAGCTAAACTTGCAAAAATAACGGTTACACCAGGAAGTAGCGCTCCATTAGTATCTTTTACGCAAGGCATAATAGGCTGTTCAAGCATATAAAAATATTTATTTTCTCGTGCAAAAAGATCTAAAAGTATAAAGCCTCTCAGCATACCCTCTTTATATACTTCAAGCGCACGTACTTCCGGATCCCATGCTTGTAGAGTTACTTGCTTAAATGAAACTGAAAAAAACTCTTGATACAATAACAAAAGATTTTTAAAAACCTGCTCAAAAGGAAAATATTCTGAAAGCACTGCTTCATCAACACCAAGCACATGCGTTTTATAATAATTTTTACAATATAACAGATCCCAGGGCTTAATACGCCCTTCTGACGTTAAGCTTACATCTTGAGGTAAATGGCGAGCAAGTACAGCAATTTCTTCTTTTATTTTAAGGTGACACTGATTAATAATAGTATCTACAAAGCTTTCAACCCGCTCAATAGTACCAGCCATTTGCGTACTAATATCTAATTGAGCAAAGCTAGCAAAGCCTAGTAATTGAGCACTTTCATCGCGTAGTGCTATAATCTTTTCAAGCGTTACGCCATTTTGTGGATAAGCACAATTGACTGCCATCCTCCAAAACGCTTTACGGGTTTCTTCTTGAGTACATCTTTCTGAAATATAAGTATCAGCCCTTAAAGCAAAACGACCATCACGATCGCGTCTTAAGTATTTTAAATAATGGGTATCAATACCTCTTAGTTGGTTCGATCTTACATGTACAACATGCTGGTCACTCATCATATTAGCCTCAAAGTCTGCACTTGCTGCTCCAAGTTTGCCGTACACAGATTTAAGACGATCTTGTTCTAAGGGCGATAAGTGAAAACCATTAAAGTAATAGTCTTCTAAGATGGTTTTTATAAACAGCTTTTGAGCACTCGACAAGATACTTGCATCACCCTGCTGCACATATTGTTTAATAAGTAGATACAATTGCTTGTTATAAGCTAGATTTTCGTTAATAAAAACCTCAATACGCTCAATTTCACTTTCTATAACTTGTTCAAGATGATTTTGACTGTTAGCCATTTCAAGTACACGTAAACGTGCTATAAGCGCATTAGCCAACGATTGTACTGTATCAAACGGCTGTACCGTTGTATTAAAAGTATTATGAGAGACTGCCTGCATAAAGCTATCATCCATTAATTCTTTTGCTCTTGAAAGCATGTCTGAATTATATTCATAAATAGTATGAACATCCTGAGCAAAAAGCTTTTCAACGTCTTGTATGGTACTTATTTTTAGTAACATTACTCTCCTTTTTCAATACCCTTTTTAGGCTTAGATGCCAAGATTTTTAAAAAATGGCTCTGTACGAGGCTCCCGGCCTAGAAATGCTTTTAATAGTTCGTCTGGATGCTTACTGCCACCAGGCTTTAAAACCGTGTCTATGTACTTTTTACCTGCTTTACTGTTGGTAAGCCCCATTGCTTTAATAGTATCAAACATATCAAGAGCAAATACTTTTGACCATAGGTAACCATAGTATTTAGCACCGTATCCAGTTAAATGACCAAACGATGCATAATCATGATTTTCAGAATAATAGGCAACATCATCAAATGTTTGGTTAAAAATAGTATGGGCAACTTCAGATACATTTTTATAAGCTCCAGCCTTAAACAATTCTAACGATAGTAGACTATAATAAGCTTGTCGCTGTACCCAATAGCCTGAGTCAAAATTTTTAAGCTTAAGTATACGCTCAATTAACTCATCAGAAAGCTGTTCACCCGTTTTATTATGCTTGCTTATTCTTTTAAGCATCTGTGCGTCCCACATCCATTCTTCAAGCATTTGGGAGGGCATTTCTACAAAATCACGCTTAACATTAGTGCCAGAAAAAGCGCCTAACTCAGTTGAGCCTAATAACCCATGTAATGCATGACCAAACTCATGAAAGAACGTTATAACATCGTTTCTTTGAAGCAACGAAGGCACCCCAGGAAGCGGTCTAGGAAAATTAGCAATTACTACACCTAAAGCAGGATAATAATCACCTGACACCGTGGTTATAGTAGGGACAACACCCATATAGCAGGCATGAGTAAATTTGCCTGGTCGTGGAAATAAATCAAGAAGCAATGTCCCTAAAAGTGTTTGACCATTATACACGGTAATATATTCAACATGTTCATGCCACAAAGTGTTGAGATGCTCTTTTTTAAAAGTTACTCCTAAAAATTCACTGTAAATAGAAAGCAACATATCAAGTGTATGCTCAAGAGGAAAATACTGAGCAATTTCTGCTTCATCGATAGCTAAATATTTTTTTTTGTAGCTTGATTTAACATAAGCCATATCCCACGGATTAAACTTACCTTCAGCTGTAAGCATTACCCCTTCAGGTAAATTGCTTTTTAACTCATTCATTTCTTGAGCAACCTTTTCTTTGCAGCGCTCTATAAGCTCATATAAAAACGCTTCTGCTTTTTCGGGGTTTTGTACCATTTGATTAGCAGTATCTAAGTGTGCAAAACTGTTGTAGCCTACTGCATGAGCCCATTCGTCACGGAGCGCAATAATTTGAGCAAGCTCTTCTTCATTGGTAGGATAGGCACGATTGACAAACGTTTGCCATAATTTTTTGCGTGTTTCTTCTACGCTACAATTTTCCATAACGTTAAAATAGGTGGGATAATCAGTACCCAAAATAACATTTCTATCAAAATCTTCACTTAAGCCGAGAATAAAATCTTCTGAAAGTCCTGTAAGATCCTGTTTGGGTACTGCAGTAGAGCGAGTATCTTGAGAAATATTTCTATCAAAGGTCAAAGCGCGCTCACCGAGCTCTTTTTGTATGTTTTTAAGACGATCTTGTGTCTGATTATCTAAATGTAAACCATTACGCTTATAAGCATCAATCTCTTCTTGTAAAAAATAGCGCTGCTCAGACGTAAGAGCAGTGTCAGCTTGAGCTTTTTGGTTATAGCTTTTTAAAGCACTATACAATTTTTGGTTTTGAGAAAAGTTATCTACTGCAAATTGTTGCAGCTTAAGCGTTGCATGATGTGCTGCATTACGCATAGTATCATCTGGGTGTACCATTTCTATGGTTTGCAGCACAGCTGAATGTATCATAAAACGGGTACCAACAGTATCAAGAGCACGCGCAGTATTATCAAATGTTTGCTCTGACTCGAGTACTTGATATATCTGATCTAAACCTTGAAGTGCTTGTTCTAAAGCTTTTTTTGAAAGCGCATCAATAGCTTGTGTTGTAGTGACAAATAGGTCGCTTACTTGTTGTGCTGTTGTTATACGGGGTATCATGCTTTTTCCTAGTAGTATATATTTTTAATTTTTGTTAAACGCCCAGATCTTTAAAAAATGCATCTGAGTTAGGCGCTCTCCCTAAAAAGTTTTGTAGTAATATAAGCGGCTCTTGACTACCCCCTGGAGCAAGTACATCGTTGCTGTAGCGCTCGCCCATTTTAGTATTTAACAGCCCTACTTTTTTTATAGCGGCAAATAAATCTAGTGCATACACTTTAGACCATAAATAAGCATAATATTTGGCACCGTAACCCATTAAGTGGCCAAAAGCTGCATATCCTTTACTTTCAGGATACAGTGCTATATGCGGTCTTAATTTTTTATGAAGCTCTTGCCAGAGTACATCGCTTTCAGGACTTCCTGCTTTAAATAATTCTAAAGAAAAAAAGCTATAAAACAGTTGTCCTTGAATGTGATCACCTTCATTAAAGTTTTTTACTTTTTCTATGGCTTCAATCAGCTCATCAGAAAGGGGTTCTCCTGTTTTATAATGCTTGCTTACCATTTTGAGTATTTGGGGGTCCCACATCCATTGCTCAAGCATTTGTGAAGGCATTTCAACAAAATCAGTCTTAACATGAGCACCAGAAAAGCTTGCCAGTTCAGTTATACCCAGTAAGCTATGAAGCGCATGGCCAAATTCATGAAAGAAAGTTATAACGTCACAACGCTTAAGCAAGGCAGGACAGGTTGATGTAGGCTTAGGAAAGTTAGCAATAACTACAATAACCGACGGATGCAAGGTATTTGCCTTACGCACAGCAGGCACGATCCCTACTTGGCATGCATGGCTATACTTATGAGCACGAGGAAACAGATCGAGTAACACAGTACCTATAAACTCTTGATTTTTATATACTTTGAGTAGTTCAACTTCAGGATGCCATAAACCGGCCACTGGTTCTTTTTTAAACGTTACACCGAAAAATTGCTCATAGATTTCGAGTAATTTATCTAATGTATGCTCAAGGGGAAAATAGTTTGCTATTTTTGTTTCATTAAGAGCTAAATACTGTTTTTTATAGGCGTTTTCAATAAACCCTCTATCCCAAGGCTTAAACTGGTTATGCGTAAGTTTAATATGCTGAGGTAAATGCGCTTTTATATGCTCTACCTCTTGCGCAACTTTTTGTTCGCAGCGAGTTACTAATTCACTTAAAAATGCTGCTACTTTTTCTGGAGTTTGAGCCATTTCACCATCAATATCAAGATGAGCATAATCTTTAAAACCAATAATATGTGCCA